>CAXQAV010000179.1:0-12059 GCA_964221795.1 Luminiphilus sp.
GTTCGGTCATCAACCGCGACGTGCCTGCGGGCGATCTGGCGGTCGCTCGGGCCCGACAGGAGAATAAGACAGGCTTTGCGACCAAGTTCTTCGCCAAGCTGCGCGCAGCGAAGAACAAAGGGGCATAGCACATGTGCGGCATTATCGGTGTACTAGGCGATCACGAGGCAGCCCCTCTCTTGGTCGAGGCGCTCAAGCGTCTGGAGTATCGCGGCTATGACAGCGCTGGCATTGACACGATCAATGACGGTTTGCTGGACCGCCGCCGTGCCGTGGGCAAGCTGGTGAACCTTTCGGACGCGCTGATCCACAACCCGCTCGCGGGCAAATCCGGCATCGGCCACACCCGCTGGGCCACCCATGGCGCACCGAACGAAGGCAACGCCCACCCGCACCGCGCGGGCCGCGTGGCGGTGGTGCATAACGGGATCATCGAGAATTTCCGCGAATTGCGGGCCTTTCTTGCAGAGCAAGGCGTGGGTTTCGAGACCCACACCGATACCGAAACGGTCGCGCTGCTGGCCAACTACTACCTTGATCAGGGGTCCACTCCCGCCGAGGCCGCCGAAAAGACGATCGCCCGTCTGGAAGGCGCTTATGCGCTGTGCTTCCTCTTTGATGGCGAAGCTGACCTGCTGATCGCCGCCCGCAAGGGCTCTCCGCTGGCCATCGGCTACGGTGAGGGCGAGATGTTCGTCGGCTCCGACGCCATTGCTCTGGCCCCGATGACCGACCGGATCAGCTATCTCGAAGAAGGCGACTGGGCCGTCGTGACTCGCAATTCCGTCGAGATACGCGACGCCCAAGGCAGCCTTGCCAACCGCGAAATCCGCACGATCCATCTGGATAACGCGCGCGTGGACAAGGCGGGCTACAAACACTTTATGGCCAAGGAAATCGTCGAACAGCCTGTCGTGCTGCAAGGCGCTCTGGCCCATTACATCAACGCCGACGCCACCGCCGTCACCCTGCCCGACCCCGGCATCGACTTCACAAAAGTCGAACGCATGACAATGGTGGCCTGCGGCACGGCCTTCTACGCCTGTCTGGTCGCGAAATACTGGTTCGAGCAATTCGCCCGCATCCCCGTCGAGGTCGATGTGGCCTCGGAATTCCGCTACCGCGAACCACCCGTCTCATCCGGCACCGTTGCGCTTTTTGTCAGCCAGTCGGGCGAGACTGCCGATACACTGGCCGCCCTGCGCTACATGGAAGGCAAGGCCGACAAGATCGTCTCAGTCGTCAACGTCCCCGAAAGCAGCATCGCCCGCGAAAGCGACCTGCCCTTGCCGATCCTTGCAGGGACCGAGATCGGCGTGGCCTCGACCAAGGCGTTCACCTGCCAGCTGACCACGCTTGCCACGCTTGCCCTGCATGCGGCCCATGTGCGCGGGCATATGAGTGATGCGGAGCTGGCCGCGAAACTGGCCGCTCTGCGCAGTCTGCCCGGTCTTTTCAATCAGGCGCTGGGGATCGAAGAGACCTCGCAGAAACTCAGCCGCAAACTGGCCGAGGCGCGCGATATCCTCTTCTTGGGGCGCGGTGCCATGTATCCGCTGGCACTCGAAGGCGCACTTAAACTGAAAGAAATCAGCTATATCCACGCCGAAGCTTATGCATCAGGAGAGCTGAAACACGGCCCCATCGCCCTTGTCGACAAACACGTGCCGATCATCGTGATGGCCCCGCGCGACGCGCTTTTCGACAAGACCGTATCAAACATGCAAGAAGTCATGGCCCGTGGCGGCAAGGTGCTGCTGATCACCGACCAGCAAGGCGCGAAAGAGGCCGCAGAGGGGGTCTGGGACACGATCATCATGCCCGAGGTTGATCCATTCCTAGCGCCGATCCTCTATGCTGTGCCCGCGCAACTGCTGGCCTATCACACCGCCGTTGCCAAAGGCACCGATGTGGACCAGCCGCGCAACCTTGCCAAATCCGTGACCGTCGAATGATCTCGGGCAAACAGGCGCTGGCGGAACTGCGCGCCCTTGGCGATCCCGCCAAGGCCTCTGAGATGCACCGCTATCACAAGGTAGACCGCCCCTATATGGGGCTGAGCAACCCGCAGATTGACGATTGCGTCAAAGGCTGGCGGGACGCGGTAGACCTTGATGCGCGACTGGCGCTCGCGCGGTCACTCTGGAAAAGCAACGTCTACGAGGCGCGCGTGGCGGCTGCCAAACTGTTGACGCAAGCGCGCATCCGGCCCGATGACAGAGGCGCATGGGAGCTCATCGCATCCTGGGTGCCGGATTTTGATTGCTGGGCCATCGCCGATCACGCCAGCATGGCGGGGCAAAGGCGGCTGGTGGCCGATCCGTCGCGGCTGGATCAGGTCGAAGGCTGGACGTCCTCGCCGCATATGTGGACTCGCCGTGCGGCCCTGGTGATGACGCTTCCGTGGACCAAGCAGAACAACCCCAAACCGGACGAAACCGCAGCCCGCAAGCGGATTCTTGGCTGGGCGGCAGGCTACGTCGATGATCCTGAGTGGTTTATTCAGAAGGCTGTGGGCTGGTGGCTGCGCGAACTCTCCAAACATGATCCCGACCGCGTGCGAGCGTTTCTGGCTGACTACGGCGACAGGATGAAACCCTTTGCCCGCAAGGAAGCGGCGCGGAAACTGCCCTAGCCGTGGTCATTATTGGCCCATCAATATCCCCGCCGGAGGCATCCTGCCGTTGCGACCGGCTCAGCCGTTCGTCATTGAGACCTGCAGCTCAATGATGCCTGTCAGCGGCGCATTCAGCAATCGCATAGCGGCCAGACTGATCTGGCTGCCTGATCCTGCCTCCCCACCAGAGGGACGTAATTCGACGTTGATCGTCTGCCCCTGATAAGTCACGCGGCCGGGGGTCAATGCAGTCACCAGCGGCGTCTTCAGCCAGATCCCGGGCTCCGTGGGCGATCCGAGGGTAGCAAGTGTCATGCCCAGCGCCTGTTCGGAGGATACCGCCGCAACAGCGACAGCTTCGGCACGATCCGCCTCGGACGTTGTATCAAACTCATCGACTGTCCGCGCGGTTTCGGGCGGCGGCGGTGGCGGCGTGGGATCGAGCGTTTCGGCTGCAACCTCGAGCGGTTCGTCCAGAGGTGATGGAAAAAGCCCCTGGAACGACGGGGTCGTACAAGCTGGCAAAATCACAAGCGGGATCATCAAAAGACGTGCCATGGACTCAAGCTATGCGTCGCCCCTGCCCAAAGCAATGCCGTCGACGTGTCTTGCGCGGGGCCTTGCGCATGTTAAGTTCCCCCTATGACCGCACCCCTGATCGACCCTCGCCAGCGCGCCATCGAATACCTGCGCGTGTCCGTGACAGACCGCTGCGATTTCCGCTGCGTCTACTGCATGTCGGAAAACATGACCTTTCTGCCCAAGAAAGAGCTGCTGACGCTGGAAGAGCTGGACCGCATGTGCTCGGCCTTTGTCCGCCTCGGCGTCCGCAAGTTGCGTATCACCGGCGGCGAACCTTTGGTGCGGCGCGACATCATGACGTTCTTTCGGGCGATGTCGCGGCATCTGGACAGCGGCGCGCTACAGGAATTGACGCTCACCACCAACGGTAGCCAGCTTGCCAAGTTCGCAGGTGATCTGGCCGATGCAGGTGTGAGACGGATCAATGTCTCGCTTGATACGCTGGACGAGGCCAAGTTCGCCGAGATCACCCGTTGGGGCCGCTTGCCTCAGGTTCTCAAAGGCATTGATGCCGCCCAGAACGCCGGACTGCGGGTCAAGATCAACACGGTCGCGCTCAAAGGCTTCAACGAGGACGAGCTGGAAACGCTGACCGACTGGTGTGCCGAACGCGATATGGACCTGACCTTTATCGAAGTCATGCCCATGGGCGATATCGGCAACGAGAACCGTCTGGGCCAGTATTGGTCGCTGAAAGACCTGCGCGCGCGTCTGGAAGAACGCTCGGCCCTGACCGACCTGCCCGAACGCACCGGCGGCCCTGCCCGCTATGTGCGCGTCGAAAACACTGGCCAGAAGATCGGGTTCATTACCCCGCTGTCGCATAACTTCTGCGAAAGCTGCAACCGCGTGCGGATCACCTGCACGGGTGAGATTTATACTTGCCTCGGTCAGGAAGGGCATTCGGACTTGCGCGCGCCGCTGCGGGCCTCTGAGTCGGATACGCAGCTTGAGGATGCGATCCGCGCGGCCATCGCGCTCAAGCCCAAGGGCCATGATTTCGACTACTCGCGCCAGCAGGTCGACGGCCAGATCAGCAGGCATATGTCGCACACCGGCGGCTAGTGTCGGGATGCACGCACTTTACGTGACCAACGCCAATCCGCGGTTCACCGGTGTTTCTGCCACGATCCGCAACCTGCTGCCGGTCCAGCAGCAGCAATTCGATCTGACCCTCGTCGGCCAGCCCCTGCCCGATTGCTCCGCGCCCATTAGCTTTGCCGAAGCCCGCCGCCTGACGCGGACCCAGCCAAAGGATCACCCCTTTCCGATCTGGCACGTCCGCCGTGACCCCGAGATGCTGCGGGCGATCATCATGCGCGACGTGATGCGCATCCCGATGAAGATCGTCTCACGTCCGCCGCCCAGCGCCGCCATTCGGCCTTTCCGCGCTGGCTGATCTCGCGGATGGATGCCGTGATCGCGACGACGCAAGAGGCTGCCTCCTTTGTCGACAACGTCGCGGCGGTGGTGCCGCATGGGGTCGACACCTCGGTATTCCGCCCCGGCCCTGACAGAGCCGCAAGCTGGGCTGCCTTGGGCCATGGCGGTCAGCGCGGTGTCGCAACCATCGGACGCATCCGCCCCGAGAAGGGCACGGATATCTTTGTGCAGGCAATGATCGCGGCCCTGCCCGCGTTTCCCGATACTGTCGCACTGGTCATCGGCAGGGCCGCGCCCAAGCATCAGGCGTTTCTCGACGATCTCAAGCAGATGGTCGCTGCCGCGGGACTGTCAGAGCGCATCCTGTTTGTGGGAGAGTTGCCGCCCGACCTAATGGCGCAGACGATGCAGGGGCTGTCACTGGTCTGCCAGTTCCCGCGCTACGAAGGCTACGGCCTTGTGCCGCTCGAAGGCATGGCCAGCGGCGCGCCATTTGTGGCGACGGATACCGGCTACTACCGGCATTTCTCGCAAGGTGGCAAGGCGGGTCGGATCATTGATATGGCAGATACCGCCGCCGCCGCAAAGGCCGTGTCTGATCTGCTCGCTGATCAGGACGCCCTAAGCGCCATGTCGACCGACGCCACAAGGATCGCGGGCGCGCAGTTCAGTATCCAATACGAGGCTGCAGGGATCGCTGCCGTCTCTGAGGCGCGTTGGGCCATGGGGTAGGCCCAAAGCGCAACTCCCCTAGGCCGCGGGCATCCGCTGTTCCACGATCTCGGCCCACAAGCTGCAGCCCGCGGGCATGGCTTCATCGTCGAACACATATTCGGGGTGATGCACATCTGCACTATTGCCATTGCCGACGAGGATGTACGCACCGGGGCGTTCGTTCGACATGAAAGCGAAATCTTCGCCGCCCATGGTGATATCGGCCTCGGCGCAGTCACCGGAAACAGAGGCAGCAACTTTTGCCGCGAATTCCGTTTGCTCATCGCTGTTGACCATCATCGGATAGCCGTCGCGATAATTCACATCGGCGGTCGCACCGAACGAGGCGGCGGTGCCTTGGGCAATGGAATGCAGTGCCTCTTTCGCCTTGAGGCGCGAGTCTTCGGACATGGCGCGCACCGTGCCTCGCAGACGGACGGTCTGCGGGATGATGTTGTGGGCTTTGGTCGCGGTCTCGAAACTGGTGACGGACACCACAATCGGATGGGCCGGATGGATGATCCGCGAGGAAATCGTCTGCAGCGCGATGACGATATGGCTGGCGACCACAGTTGTATCAATGGTCAGGTAGGGCTTGGCCGCATGACCGCCCTTGCCCTCGACCAAGATGTCGAACTGGTCGGCTGATGCAAAGAAAGGGCCGGTGCGGATCGCAAACTTGCCCGTGGGCAGGCTCGGCCAGTTATGCATGCCGTAGACCTCCCGAATGCCCCAGCGCTCCATCAGACCGTCTTCACACATCTCGCGACCGCCACCGCCGCCTTCCTCGGCCGGCTGGAAGATCAGGACGACAGTGCCGTCGTAGTTGCGGGTCTCGGCCAGATATTTGGCGGCCCCCAGTAGCATCGAGGTATGGCCGTCATGGCCGCAGGCGTGCATCGCGCCGTCAACCTTGGACTTGTACGGCACGTCCGCCTGCTCGTGGATCGGCAGGGCGTCCATATCGGCGCGCAGGCCGATGACTTTGCCGGTGGTGTTCGACTTGCCCCTGATCACCCCGACGACGCCAGTGCGTCCGATCCCTGTCACCACCTCGTCGCAGCCAAAGACTTTGAGCTTTTCTTCGACGATGGCCGAAGTCCGGTGGGTCTCGAACAGGATTTCAGGGTTCTGGTGCAGATCGTGGCGCCACTCTTTGATTTCGGGCAGCAGTTCGGCAAAACGGTTCTTTACGGGCATTTGAGATTCTCCAGGATTGCTTTCGATATTGGCTCAAGCAGAGAGATTGTCCACCAGTCGGGCGATAAATGCCTCGCCCTGCTGGAACTGATCAACGGTGATATACTCGTTCGGCTGATGCGCCTGCGCGATGTCGCCCGGGCCACAGATGACCGCGGAATAGCCGCGCTCCTGAAATTGGCCGGCCTCGGTGCCGTAGCTGACCACGTGGCGGGCGTTTTCGCCGGTAAGTTTGCGCACCAGAGCCTCGGCCGAGCCATCGTCTTCGGGCACCAGTCCAGGCACATAGAAATACTGTTCGGCGGTGATTCCCGCCTCGGGACGGACAGCTTTCATCTCAGCCTCGATCTCGGCGACTTTGGCAAGGAACCCCGCCTGCCACTCGCCAATGTCCTCGCCCGGCACGATGCGGAAGTCGAAGCCGAAGTGGCAATCCTTTGCGGTGATGTTGTGGGCCGTGCCGCCCTGAATCGTCCCGATGTGCAGCGTCGTATAGGGCGGCACGAAGTCAGCGGCGAGTTCGGTCACCGGCTTTGCCGCATTCTCGGCATTCACCTCATTGGCCCAGTTGATCAGCTTGGCGGCCATCATGATGGCACTGACACCTGTGGGGGCGAGCGAGGAATGCACCTCGAACCCGCGGAAATGCATTTTGTAGCCGATCCCCCCCTTATGGCCGGTCACGACCTTCATCATCGAGGGCTCGCCCACGATGACCGTATCGGCGCGCGGCAGACCGTGGCTCACCATATGATCGATCATCGGGGGCGCTCCGGTGCACCCGACTTCTTCGTCATAGCTGAGGGCAATCTGCAGCGGGCGCTTGATCCCGCGTTCCAGCGCCAGAGGCACTGCCGAAAGCGCCAGCGCATCGAACCCTTTCATGTCACAGGTACCGCGCCCGTAGAGCTTGCCTTGACGTTCGGTCACCGTGAACGGGTCACTGTCCCAGTTCTGGCCATCCACCGGCACGACGTCCGTGTGGCCGGAAAGAACAACGCCGCCGTCGACCTTAGGGCCGATATGGGCATAAAGCGCAGCCTTTGTCCCATCCTCATTGGGCACACGGACCGAGACGACACCGTAGCCTTTGAGGTAATCCTCAACGAAATCAATCAGTTCAAGATTGCTGTCGCGGCTGACGGTCGGAAAGCCGACCAATTTGTCCATGAGCATGCGGGCCTGACTAGGCATATTCTGTCACCTTTTCCTGATTTTCGTTTCCGGTATGACGCGCTTTTGGGCAGTCTGCCAGACTTGCACAATAATGCGCGAGCAGGGTTGGGTCGCAACAAGGAATCGGCTTGCGGAGTCCAATTTTGGTGTTAGCGTGTGACAGGTGCGTAGACGTCCCGTCAGAGGACCGCGTAAAGAACAACAAAAAGAACCGCTTGGGAGGTTCCTACATGCCCGATGGGATCATGTCCGTCCTGGATGTCCGGGACCTCAAGACCGTTTTTCAAACACGTGGTGGCGAAGTTCACGCGGTCAACGATGTGAGTTTTTCCCTGCGCCCCGGCGAATTGCTGGGCGTCGTCGGCGAAAGTGGCTCCGGTAAATCTGTCACCATGATGTCCCTACTCGGGCTTCTCCCCTCGCCTCCCGCCGATGTGCGCAATGGCGAGGTCAGATTCGACGGTAAGGACCTGCTGCGGATATCTCCCGAAGAATTGCGCAGCGTGCGCGGTGGCCAGATCGGATTTGTCTTTCAGGACCCGATGACCTCGCTGAACCCTGTCTTTTCAATGGGTTTCCAGCTGATGGAGCCGCTGCGCAAGCACATGGGCATGAGCAAGAAACAGGCGGCCAAACGCGCGCAGGAACTGCTTGAACTTGTGGGCATTCCCGATGCCAAACGCCGCCTTGACGATTATCCTCACCAGTTTTCCGGCGGTATGCGCCAGCGCGTCATGATCGCGATTGCGCTGGCCTGTGATCCCAAGGTGCTGATCGCGGACGAGCCGACAACAGCGCTCGATGTGACGATTCAGGCGCAGATTCTGGAACTGATGAAGGAACTGCGTGACAAGCTCGGCATGGCGGTGATCTGTATCACGCATGACCTCGGTGTGATCGCGGGCATCGCCGACCGTGTGATGGTGATGTACGGTGGTCAGGTGGTGGAACACGCACCCGTCCGCGAGCTCTTCAGCAACCCGCAGCACCCCTATACACGCGCCCTGCTCAAGACCATCCCGACCATCCACGGCGCCCGCGCCAAACGTCTGACGATCATCGAAGGACAGCCGCCGATCCTTGGCGCACCACCGTCATCTTGCCCGTTCCGTGACCGCTGCGACGTCGCCTTTGACCGCTGCACCCGCGAGAACCCGCCGCGCTACGATCTGGGTGCTGGCCATGACGCCGCCTGTTTCTTTGATGCACGCACCGGAGCGCCCCGAGATGCTTGATGACACCAAGAAGCCATTGGTCTCGGTCCGGGGCCTCAAGATGCACTTCCCGATCTATGCGGGCCTCCTGCGCCGCCGCGTGGGCGAGGTGAAGGCGGTCGACGGCGTCAGCTTTGATGTCTACGAGGGCGAGACCCTTGGGCTGGTGGGCGAATCCGGTTGTGGCAAGTCCACCTGCGGCCGCGCCGTGCTGCGTCTCTACGACATCACCGAAGGCTCGATCACCATCGACGGCAAAGAGATCGGCCCCATCCCGCAGCCCGATCTGCGCCCGATGCGCCCGACCATGCAGATGGTGTTTCAGGACCCGCAGGCCTCGCTCAACCCGCGTATGACGGTCGAGGACATCATCAAGGAACCGCTGGACGAACATACAAAGCTGTCCGATGCGGAGAAACGCGAGAAGGTCGGCGAGCTGATGGATGCCGTGGGCCTCAACAGCAAGTTTGCCAAACGCTATCCGCACGCGTTCTCTGGCGGGCAACGTCAGCGTATCGGGATCGCCCGCGCGCTGGCACTGAACCCCAAGTTCATCGTCTGCGACGAACCAATTGCCGCCCTCGACGTGTCCATTCAGGCGCAGGTGGTGAACCTGCTGGAAGACCGGCAGGAACAGTTCGGTCTAACCTATCTCTTCCTCAGCCACGACCTGTCCATGGTCCGCCATATCGCCACCCGCGTAGCCGTGATGTACTTGGGCAAAGTGGTCGAGCTGGCCCCGCGTGAGGCGCTCTACGCCGATCCGCTGCACCCCTACACCAAGGCCCTGCTGTCCGCGGTCCCCGAACCCGACCCAAGCCTGGCCCGCACAACCGAGCGGATCATTCTGCAAGGCGACGTGCCATCCCCTTCCAACCCGCCGAAAGGCTGCAACTTCTGCACCCGTTGTCCCGCAGTCATGGACATCTGCAAGGTGGAAGAACCCGAATACCGCGAGGTGAAACCCGGCCATTTCACGGCCTGTCACCTGTTCAACGGTTATAACGACACCGCCGGAAACACGGCGGGACAAGAGGCTTCCGAGCCAACCAACAAGGAGAAAACACAATGAAACTCAAAACAGCCCTGATGGGTGCTGTGGCGACTTTCGCCGTTGCGCAGATGGCTTATGCCGATGCGCATGAAGGCGAGCGCGGTCGTGACGGCGAGGTCAAGATCATCTATTGGCAGGCCCCGTCCATCCTGAACCCGTTCCTGTCGGGCGGTACAAAGGATATCGAGGCCGCCTCTCTGGTGATCGAGCCTCTGGCCCGCTACAACAGCTCGGGTGAGCTGACACCATGGCTGGTTGACGAAATCCCGACCGTTTCGAACGGCGGCGTTTCCGAGGACCTGACCTCGATCACCTGGAAGATCACTCCCGGTATCCTTTGGTCGGATGGCACGCCATTCACCTCAGCCGACGTGAAGTTCACCTATGAGTACTGCACCGACCCAGAGTCGGGCTGCGCACAGCTGACCAAATTCGACGGCGTGACTTCGGTCGAGACACCTGACGACCTGACAGTTGTGGTCAACTTCGGCCAGCCGACACCGTTCCCCTACGGTCCGTTCGTTGGTGGTGAAAGCCCGATCATTCAGGCTGCACAGTTCGCCGACTGCATGGGCGCAAAAGCTCCAGAGTGTACCGACCAGAACTTTGGCCCGATCGGCACCGGTCCATTCGTTGTGACGGAATTCCGCACCAACGACGTGATCCAGCTGGTTGCCAACGAAAACTATCGTGACCCGAACAAGCCATCCTTCCAGTCCGTAACCTTCAAAGGTGGCGGCGATGCGACTGCAGCCGGCCGTGCCGTAATGGAAACAGGCGAATTCGACTACGCCTGGAACCTGCAGCTGGCACCCGATGTGATCGCCTCGATGCAAGAGGGTGGCCTGGGTACACCTGTTGCAGGCTTCGGCCCGCTGGTCGAGCGCATCATGCTGAACAACACGAACCCTGATGCCTCGCTGAGCGCGGAAGAGCGTTCGGTCATCCGTCCGCATCCGTTCCTGGGTGATCCTGCGGTCTACAAAGCCATGTCCATGGCCATCGACCGTCCGCTGCTGGTGGAAATCGGCTACGGTCAGGCCGGTGCCGTGACCTGTAACTGGGTCCCTGCCCCTGCTGCCGTGAACTCGGACACTTTCACCTGTGACGTGCAGGACATCGACGGCGCGAATGCGATGCTCGATGCCGCTGGCTATGCGGACACAGACGGTGACGGCGTCCGCGAGACCCCAGATGGTGTGAAGATGTCGATCCTCTACCAGACCTCGACCAACGCTGTCCGTCAGGACTTCCAGGCGCTGATCAAGGAGTGGTGGTCGGAAATCGGTATCGAAACCGAGCTGCGCAACATCGACGCATCTGTCTTCTTCGGTGGGGACCCGGGTTCGCCTGATACCTTCCAGAAGTTCTATGCTGACGTGCAGATGTACGCTAACACCTTCAACGGGACCGACCCTCAGGCCTATCTGGGCAACGGTCTGTGCGACAAGGCGCCAAGCCCTGCAACACAGTGGCAGGGTGAGAACATCTCCCGCTTCTGTATGCCAGAGTATGACGCCCTGCATGCACAGCTGACCACGACTGCCGATGCAGCCGAGCGTGCGTCTATTGCACGTCAGCTGAACGACATGATCGTTGAAAACGGCGGCATGATCCCACTGGTGCACCGTGGTCGTCTGTCGGCACATGCCACCAGCCTCGGCGGTATCGACCTGAACGTTTGGGACAGTGAGCTGTGGAACATCGCTGACTGGTACCGGACTGGCGACAACCGCTAATCCCTGCGCCTTTTGGAGGGCGGGGACACCCCCGCCCTACACCCCACGATCCAAAACCATGAACTAAGGCGCCCCCTCATGCTCAACTACACGATCCGTAGATTGGTCCTGTCGATCCCGACGCTTTTGTTTATCGCTTTGGTGATCTTCCTCTTGCTGGAACTCGCCCCGGGCGATCCGATGGGGCAGATGCCCCTGACAATCCCCGATGACGTCAAACAGCGTATGCGCGAGGCACTGGGTCTGGGCGAGCCGTGGTACACGCGCTTCTACCTCTGGCTCTACCAGTTTTTCATCGTCGAGCCGCAGTATTGGATCGACGCGATCTTCGGCACCAACTTTGCCGATGGCGCGCAGCGGATTATCAGCTTCCAGTCGCG
>CAXQAV010000180.1:0-3924 GCA_964221795.1 Luminiphilus sp.
GATCATAGGCCGCGCGGTCGATAACCTTCGGGTCAAGGATCGGCACCATGGCCAGAGCGTCGGCGAGGTCGAGCGTTTCCAGTTTCATCTTCGCCTGATCTGCGGCGAATTGGGCCGCTGTCTCGGCACTTCCCACCAGCATCAGCCCACGGGGGCTGAGCACTCCGGCGGCGACGTGAAAGTCTTTGCTCGCCTTGTTCAGATCGACTGTGGAGGGTTTCCCGTAGTTTTCCTCGAACAATGCCGCAGACCGGCCAGAGGCGTGGTAGGCCAGTGCGTCCTCCATCTCCAGAACGGTCACACTGCCCAGTTCCGAAAGCCGCGCAGCCGCCGAAATGCCGGCGATCCCGCCACCGATTACCAGAAAGTCGATCATGCTTCCTCCAGACGGTCCGTTGCAGGGGGAGGTGTGATGCTGAGTGCCGTGATCTCGGCGTAAAGCGCATCGTCCATCACGAAGTCTGCGGCTGCCAGCGACGGGGCGAGTTGTTCGGTCGAGCGGGCCGAGATGATCGGGTGCGGGCGCACCGCGTTCTTTGCCGCCCAGGCGACTGCAAGGGTGGCGGGGTCCATGCTGCGCTCCGCCGCGAGGGCCGCGAGCTTGCCTGCACAATCATGCATCCACGCCTGGCCGTAGCGGGCATTATAGCGCTCGTCCTCGGCCAGACGGCCCGCGCTGCCTTGTGCGTATTTGCCGGTCAGCAAACCGCCACCCAGAGGCGAATAGGGGAAGATCGTGATCCCCTGATCCACGGACATCGGGAACAATTCGACCTCGGCCTGCCGTTTCACAAGATTATACATGGGCTGGATCGCATCGATCCGCGTTCAGAGCGCACTCGCGACTCCTTGTGCCTTCATAACCTGCCAGGCGGCGTAGTTGGAGACGCCGATATAGCGGATCGCCCCGTCCGCCTGAAGTGCGGCCAAAGTCTCGAAGGTTTCTTCCAGCGGCGTCGCGTCGTCAAAACGGTGCATATAGAGAAGGTCGACGGAATCCTCGTTCAACTGCCGCCTGCTGGTGTCGAATTGGGCAAGGATGTTCTCGCCGCCCGCACCGCCGAAATAGCCGACTTTGGTCGCAACAAAGAGGTCGTCGCGGTTCGCCTTGATCATCGGGCCGAGAAGGGTTTCCGACGCGCCTTCGGTGTAGCCGACGGCAGTGTCGAAGTGGTTGATGCCCTTGGCGCGGCAGGCGTCGAACATCGCCTGGCTGGCATTGGCATCTGCCTTGCCGCCGAATTGCATCGTGCCGAAAGCCAGACGCGAAACAGGGTTGCCATTGCGGGTGGTCAGGTGGGTCATAGTGCGCCTCACAAAACGGATGCTGAGTCTCTTGCCGGACGTATGTGTTTCCTGCGCAGGTAAATCTCAAGCCCGATCAGATGCGGCAAGTAGAAACCGACATTCATGAAAAGGTCGAAGGCTCCGGTGAATTCCGGCGTGGACCAAAGTCCGTCTGTCGCCAGATACCAGAGGCCGTATTGCGCGCGGTAGAGCCATGAGGCGATGGCGAGCCAGAAGAAACGGAGAGCCCATTCTTGGTGACGCGCAAACTGGCGTTGGCGCGCGCGTCGCCACGTCATGGCTGCCGCGAGCAGAGTCAGCACCCCATAGAGCGTGAACCCCAGATCCATCGGTAGCCCGGCAATTGTCCCACGCAGGGCGATGTATGACAGGCCGCCGACTGCGGTTGCAAGCGCAGACGCGGCAAAGATACGTCCAGACCAGCGATGCACGGCAGGCCAGCGGCGGCGCAGGCCGGTGATCAGTTGGAAGGGGACGAGAAAGCTGATCACCCCGCCCATGATCATGTGCAGGAAGATACCAAGATTGGCCGCGGTAATATCGGACATCAGGTAATGTGGCTCCGGCAGGGCGTCGCGCAGCCCGCCTTGTCCGAAGTTCACCGCATAAAGCGAGAACGGCAGGATCAGCAGCGCAAGCAGGCTGAAACCAATTGTCCGTATCATGCGCATCCCCAACTCTGCTTTCGGTTCAACCTAGCCTTTCGCGCTGACTTTCCCAAGGTATGACTGGGGGCTGCGTAACGGAGAGGGCTGCCACCCGCGATCCTTGTCATTGACAATTGCGGGTCGGCGTGGTCGCTTCCACGTAATCGTTATAGGATGCCAAGATGACATATGTTCCCGCAGAAGATCGCTACGCGCGGATGGAGTACAGCCGCTGTGGCAAGTCAGGATTGAAACTGCCTGCGGTGTCGCTGGGTCTTTGGCACAACTTCGGCCATGACACGCCGCATGACACAAAGCGTGCGATCTGCCGGACGGCTTTTGACCACGGGATCACGCATTTCGATCTGGCCAATAACTATGGCCCGCCGCCTGGTTCTGCGGAACATGCTTTCGGGTCGATTCTGGCCGAGGATTTCAAAGGCTATCGTGACGAGATGATCATTAGTTCCAAAGCGGGCTATCTGATGTGGGACGGGCCCTACGGTGAATGGGGCAGCCGCAAGTATATGATTGCCTCCTGCGATCAGTCGCTCAAGCGGATGGGGCTGGACTACGTCGATATCTTCTATTCGCATCGCTTCGATCCGGATACGCCGCTTGAGGAAACAATGGGCGCGCTTGATTACATCGTCCGATCTGGCCGCGCGCTCTATGCGGGGATTTCGTCTTACAACTCCGAACGCACCCGCGAGGCTGTAGCGATCCTGAACGACCTCGGCACGCCCTGTGTGATCCATCAGCCCAGCTACAATATGCTGAACCGCTGGGTAGAGCGCGACGGGCTAAAGGAGACATTGGATGAACTGGGCGTCGGGTCGATCGCCTTTACGCCGCTGGCGCAGGGGATGCTGACCAAGAAGTATCTGGGTGGCATTCCCGAGGATAGCCGCGCTGCACAGGACAAATCGCTTGATCGCGGGATGCTGTCCGAGAAGGCAATTGGCAACATCCGGAAGCTCAATGAAATCGCTGAAGGGCGTGGACAGACTTTGGCGCAGATGGCGATTGCATGGGTTCTGCGGGATGGTGGCATTACCTCGGCCCTGATCGGGGCCTCGCGGCCCTCTCAGGTTGAGGATTGTGCGGTCGCGGTCGCGAACCTCGCCTTCACGCAAGAAGAACTGGCCCTCATCGACGAATATGCCGACGAGGAACAGATCAACCTTTGGGCCCAATCGGCGGAGATAGATGCATGATCCACAACCCCATCCTGCCGGGCTTCAATGCCGATCCGTCCATCTGTCGCGTGGGCGAGGACTACTACATCGCGGTTTCGACATTCGAGTGGTACCCGGGCGTGCAAATCCACCATTCCCGCGATCTGGTGAACTGGACACTGGTGGCGCGGCCGTTGAACCGCGCGGCCCTGCTGGATATGCGCGGCAACCCTGACAGCTGCGGCATCTGGGCACCGTGTCTGTCTTACGCTGATGGCAAGTTCTGGCTTGTCTACACGGATGTGAAGCGTCTGGACGTGGCGTTCAAGGATGCACCGAACTACATCACGACCTGCGAGACCATCGACGGCGAATGGACTGACCCCTGGTACGTGAATTCCTCGGGATTCGATCCCTCGCTCTTCCATGACGACGACGGCCGCAAATGGTTCGTGAACATGCAGTGGAACCATCGCGGGCCGGGGACGGGAGGCAATCCAGCTCATGCGTCCTTTGACGGTATTCTCTTGCAGGAATGGTCGCCAGAGCGCGGCTTGTTCGGTCCGGTCAAGAATATCTACCCGGGCACTCCGCGCGGTCTGACCGAGGCGCCGCATCTCTTCAAGCGCAACGGTTATTATTATCTGACCACGGCCGAAGGCGGGACCGGCTACAACCACGCGGTTACACTCGCGCGGTCGCGTGACATCTGGGGACCCTACGAGAACCAGCCCAACCTTCATGTCATCTGCAACGATGGCGCGGACAGCCCGATCCAGCGGACGGGCCAC
>CAXQAV010000181.1:0-2481 GCA_964221795.1 Luminiphilus sp.
ACGGCCATGGCTCGGGCCCGACTGTCGTATCGAGGATGTCGGACAGGCTTTGCGTCAGGAACAGGGTGACAGCCCTTTCCGGTTCATCCGCCCAAAGCACATCGTCATTCGTCGCAATCAGCCCGCCTGCCTGTTCCAGCGCGATTTCCTCGGCAGCGGCATAGGCAGGCAGCGAGACTGTGCGCACCATCGCCGAGCCCACCAGTGGGCGCAGTTCAAGCGACGAGGGCTGCGGGCTGAGGGCCAGACGGTCGATCGGGCCGGAACAGCCGGCAAGCATGGCGGCAAGGGCGAGGGGCAGGGCAGATTTCATCTTAGCGTCCTGTCAGTAGCGAGTTGGGATTGCGCTGGATCTGGCGCGCAAGGGCGGTCACCGCATCCGCGGCGTCCTGAATATCCTGAATGACCTGCATCGTTTCGGCACCAAACCGCGAGCGCTGGCTGTAGCTGTCGACCACTTCTTCGGTCAGGGCGACAAGCCGGTTCGCCCGCTCGGCCAGCGCGGGCAGGTCCTGCACCGCGACTTCGATCGCGCGCGCGGCTTCGTTTGCGGCCTCAAGCGTGCCGGTCAGGTTTTCAACCGCGCCGCCCTCGCGCACTTCGGCAAGGAAGCTGCGCATCTCGTCCAAGGCGCCATTGAGCGAGGCGGGCAGGGCGCGCACGCCCTCTGTGCCGATCAATGCGTCGATGGCTTCCAGCGTGTTATTGGCGGAAGCGAGAAGCGCCTCGATTTCCAGTTCGGTCGCACGGCGGGTCAGGGTCTCAAGATCGGCGGTGATCTGGGGCAGGTTGCGGGTGGCAACCTCGATATTGCTGGCGGCGTCGGTCACTGCGACAAGAGCATTGTCCAGATCAGCAACAAGGCCGCTGTCGTTGGCATCGCTGATCAGGCGGTTGAGGTCGGCGATCACCGTGCGCAGATCATTGGGGATCGCCTGCAGGTCGTCAGAGGCGACAAGGGCGCGGGCCTCGTCCGCGAGGGCCACGATGGATTGCGGGGTGGCGCGGGTGTTTTCGTCATCCATGAACCGCTCGATACTGGCCATCAGGCTGATCGCATTGTCCAAGAGCTGTTCGACGGGCAGGGCATTGACGCGGGCCAGAAGGCCCTCAGCCGTCGCCGCGACGTCCGAAATCTGCGACGCCGTTGTCGGGATCACAGGATATTCGCCGGATGTGAGGTTGATGATCGCAGGCAAGGCGTCGTCCACCTGCACCAGTTCGATATCCAATGTGCCCGACAGGATGTTGCCCGTCACCATCCGCGCGCGCAGACCGCGCGTGACCAGATCGGAGAGCAGGTTCAGCGCGGTTTCGGCATTGGCGTCGCTCTCCATCCCGAGGCGAGAAGGCTCGATCGCCAGCACCGCCTGCAGGCGCACCTGCGCACGGTCGCCTTCGCCGACGACGATGGCGTTCAGGTCACTGACTTCCCCCACGCGGATACCCTGAAGACGAACCTCAGCCCCTGCAGTCAAGCCGCTGACAGTTTCCTCAAACAGGACTGCAACCTCGAGCACCTCTGCATTCGGGTCCGCAAAGAGGTTTTCACGGGCCGACTGCCGGTCTTCGAAGATGTCATAGCGGTGTCCTTCGGTGATCGGTTCGCCGCCTGACACCAGCGTGTCAAAAGCGATGCCGCCTTCGACGAGAGAGGCCAGTGAACTGACGTTGAGCGAGACACCATTGGCGCCAAAGGAGACACTGAAACCTGACGTATCCCAGAACCGTGTCGCCGTTGTCAGGCGGCGGTCATAGGGGCTCTCGATAAAGGCAGTGACCACGACCTGCCGTCCGTCGAGCGACAGTTCCGGTTCCTCAAGATAGCCGACTTCGATCCCTTTGTGCAGGACAGGGGCACCCGCTGCGATGCTGCCACCGTCATCAGCCCGCAGTTGCACACGCGTGCCGCGCTGGCTGGCGCGGGTGAGGTTCGGGGTTTCGAGTCCGGTGAACTGGTATTGCTGGACATCGGCTTCGGTGTCCCAGTTGCCTTCGATAAAGACGCCTGACAGCACGGTTTCCAGTCCCGTGATCCCGCGCACCGACACATCAGGGCGGACGACCCAGAATTGGGCGTCATCATCGAGGAAGGGGGCAACGGTCTTGTCGATCCGAGCATGGACCAGAACATCTGTCAGTCCTTCGGAGAATTCGACAGCCTCGACCTCGCCAACGTCCACATCACGGTATTTGACCTTGGTCTCGCCTGCGACGACGCCGGAAGCGTTTTCAAAGCTGATGGTGATCAGCGTGCCGCGGTCGGCATAGCTTTGCCACGCAGCCCAGAGCGACACGGCAAGCGCAACCATGGGCACGATCCACACCAGCGAAACGCGCGGGGCACTCCGCGCACGGGCGGGGCGAATGTCCAGTTGTGCTGGCCTTTCGGGCGGCGTTTCGGTCATCGTGTCGTCCTGTCGGCGTCCCAGATCAGACGCGAGTCAAAGGATTGAGCGGCCAGCATGGTGAAAATCACCG
>CAXQAV010000182.1:0-4943 GCA_964221795.1 Luminiphilus sp.
GATGTCGTGGTCGAAGGTCTTGACCTGCCCCTTGGGCAGGGCGAACAGGCGCCGCAATATCAGCCAGGCCACCAGCGACAGGGCGGCGAAGACCAGCAGCAGCGGCGACAGGCCGATGCCGCCGCCGCCCAGCAGCAAAAGCGCGGTCACGGCCGCGGCGCCAATGGCAAACCCGAGGAACACGAAACCGGGCACCAGGACCTCGAGAATGGCGAGCACGAGCGCCGCGGCGCCCCAGACCCACCACAATGCCCAGAACTGGTCCGCCATCACTTGCCGCCTTTCAGCAGTTTGAAGGCATCGCCAAAGGCTTCCAGCGCGGCCGAGGGCAGCACGATGGTCTGCTTGCCGTCACCGTTGCCGAGCGCGTTCAGCGCTTCCACCTGTTTCAGCGCCACCTGGTACTGCGCCGCTTCGATGCCGTTGTCGGCGATTGCCTTGGCCACCACCCCGGTGGCATAGGCTTCGGCCTCGGCCTGGATGCGGCGGGCCTTGGCGGTCTGCTCGGCGGCATAAAGCTCGGCATCGGCGGCCAGCTCGACGGCGCGTTTTTGGCCCTCGGCCTTGGTCACCTCGGCGCGGCGGGCGCGCTCGGCGTTGAGCTGCTGCAGCATCGCATCGCGGGTGGCCTGGTCGAGGTTCACATCGAGGATCTCGGCGCGTTCTATATAGGTCATAATGTCCCCTCCCATGTGACAGATAAAAGTGAAAATTCTCCATAAAAGCCGCAAGCCCCGAAATTTCCGATCTCTTTTTCTTGCATCGTAACTTTGTGAGATGTAGGTGTTAAGTATACCCTAAACGTATCTATATTTTGCTGGGGATTTTTTTTGGCTTTCCGATCGAAGAGGATATCGAAGTTCCACGAGATATTTTGGGTGCCGATATACCCGACAGGCACGCAAATCAGCCCAGTGATTTTTGTTGATCAAGCAGTAGGTGGTCAGCCTGGCATGTTGCCAGAGGCGCTGGCATATATGCGCGAGGATTCAGTCGTGCGAAGGAGTGTGAGCTGGCGAGAGAAAGCAGCAGCCGATATTGGTATGTTCTACGAATTCTACCGGGCTTCTGGTGGTTCGACAGAAGAGGAAACCCACGCCAACAACCTCATCGCAAATTTTCTGAATGCTGCGGTCAATGGGACGATCAAAGCAGATCGTTCTGATCCGCTCGAGCTCTACTGGACTGCGATGTCGAACCAGCGCGCGAGTGTGCTTAGGAAAAACTTACGATTTTTTTTGGGATTCCTTGACGATTTCCTGCCTGGAAATTCTCTGTCAGCGACGCGGTTCGCCAAAAGTAGTGTATCTGCCTTCGCATTGGAGCGAAAGAAGGCGCTGGGGCTGCTCTATCACTTGAAGAACCGGGGTCAGCAGTCCACTTCATCTGGTTGGCAGCCCACAGCCAGTTCTCAAATCCGAACAGTGAAAAAATTTCCTCGCGAGCATTTAGCAAGACTCGTCTTGGAAGGCTGCAAGCTAACGAGACCCAGGCACGGCTTGGGCAGCCGCTTGGCTAACGAATATAATATCACGATGGTCTTGGCATTGAGCTTGCTGATTGGCGGAGGGATTCGTCGGAGTGAGCTATTCCACATCTGGGTTGATGATGTGCAACCCGCAGCGGGACCAGCCGGCAAGGTCTACCTCTACCACCCCGAAGAGGGCGTCGTATCAGGTGATATCAGGAGAAAAGGCCACCTGCTTACTGAATATGGCAGGGTCCCTCGAAACAAACTTCCGAAAGGGCATAAGGAACATGCTGGCTGGAAGGACCTACTCGCCGACGACACTTCATTGTCGAGGTCCGAGGTGTATTGGTGCGACCCGTTCTGGCGAGATCTGTTCTTCAGGGCATTTATTGAATATCGCGACGGAATTCGCCCTGATGATCGGAGGCATCCGTATCTCTTTGTCTCTTTGGCAGACGTGACTTTAGGGGAACCATGGACGATAGGGGCGTTCAATCAGTCCTTTACTGTTGCACTTGCGCGGATAGGCCTACAGCCCGATCGAAATAAAGGTTTGAATCCGCATGGAATTCGCCATGCTTACGGCCAGTATCTCCGCAATTTAGAGCTTCATCCACAGTTCATTCAGCGAGCAATGCATCATGTCTCACCGCTCTCTCAGGCGGTTTACACCGCACCCGAACCTTACGAGGTGAACGATGCGCTTGAGGCTGTGCGGAGAGGGGTGGATTCACAAAAATGGAGCCCCATTCAACCGAACGATGCTTTCGATCTGACACTCATTGCCAGGAAAGACCCAGCCGGCGTTCTCGCGGCATGGGGTTATGGTAGTTGAAATGAACGAGATATTAACCCCCCATTTGTCGAGTGAACCCAGCCAAAAGTTGCGTCATGTTACCGCTGAGTTTGAACGGTTTCCTTGCGGCAGCATACTAAATCTGAATCCCGATAAGGTCGCAGTAATTTGTAGTGACCCAGAGCGATGGTCCGAATTTGCATCTGCTTTTCTAAGTTCACAGTCTGTCAATGACCATGCCATGTTCAGAGCATTTCAATGTAACACCTTTCAGGGGCTGTTCTCTCGATGGCGCGACGTTAATGATATAGCCGCGGTCCTCATAATCTTGGACGAAATCATCGAAGAAATCCTCCTACGGATCCAATCAGGCAGTCAGCATATAGCTCGGGTGTCAAAGGCCGGTTGCCATTCACTGATGGCCGACCTTTATGATCGTGGCCTTGCGCTCCGCCCTTTGAAAAGTTGGGCTAAGATTGGATGGCTGGGCCGCAAGCCAAAGCTGATGAAACCTCATCCGTGGATGGTGCATTTGCCAGAAGAAGCTGTCGGCACAGGTGGACACGTCATCCTTTACGCGTCGATCCTCCCGGAGGACGGCCAGATCGGACATCAGTGTGTTGACGCTATTGTAAGGGCAACCTTCATTTGGGATCGCAAATATTGTCAGCAAGCAAGACACCTCATTCGCTATGTTGTTGAGCGAGCAAAGCACTTAGATCCATCATGGACGGGCCCCGATGTCTTTAGTCGCATCCTTGTTCTAAGAGACCGAAAGCTAACGGACACTGATTGTTGGTATGTGACAGATTCGAAACATGGAGATCCAAAATTTGAGGCTTGGCGGAGCGATTTCTCAGCATGGATCGAGACGCTTACGGCAACAAAGCTGGCCAACTACATCATCCCCATCAGAAAGTTTATTTCTTGGAACAGGAGTCTGCCTGAACCACTCTACAAGCCGCAGGATTTGATGAGGCATCATGTCGTCAGGACCGGGCAGACCCCCATCGATTTTCAGACATTCGTCGAATGGTTAAATATCGAAACGGATTCCGAGGCAGTGGGCCTGAAAGCCTGCTCGACCATGAAGCAATTTTTCGACTGGTGGATGGATGAACGGGGTCTTGATCTCAACGCTTCCACCGAAAGGTTAAACCCTATCAGTCCCAGAGCGCTGGCGTCATTCGAGCGACGGAAGAAACACGCTCGAAGTAATAAGTCTGTGCTGCCTCAAGAAATTTTGAGTCGGTGTAAGAGCGTGCTTCGCGAAAACGATTATTCCTTCGCTCGTAATCTTGAGATTTGTCAGGCTCGGGTTCTGAACCCTGAAAGTGGGCATTGGGAGGATCGTTTCTGCCCGGTGCTTCCAACCGCTATTGATAGCCTTTTGGAGCTTCCGATCCGCTCTATTCAGGTGATGTTGCTTGATTCCGGCGAAGCAGATGAATTGAAGTATGATCAGGAAGCAAAAGCTTGGACCGAGAATGACCATGCGCTTGCAACGCGCGGACGTCGATATGGCGTGCTTAGGGAGATCCGATCGCCACTTGGCCCTTCTGTCAGCGGCTTTTTCATGAATACGAACAAGACCGAGCTGAAGGGAGATGGCCAGGCCGAACGAGGCTACGAAATTCCGTGGACGAATGAGTATTTGATCGGCCGAATTAGTCAATTGATAGAGTGGCAGAAGACTTTTAACCCCATCCAAAGCAAAGAGAATCTTCTCGATCGGACCAGGCTCAAGAGTGACCATTACAAGCACGGTGGAAAGTTGAGAAATCCACCCCGCTTCAGCTTTTTGATGCGCGAGGCGAACAGCTTCGAGCCGATGGCCCGCCCTAAGCTTGAAAGGTTCTGGGCGTTGCTTCTCTCGGAAGTCGAAACGAGAATGCGCGACGAAGGGATCATGGTGACGCTGACTGAAAAGATGAAGTCCGGCAAATACCACACCTACCTCAAAGCCCTTTACACTTTGCACGGGCTCCGGGTGGCTGGCATCACATCTTTTGTCGAGGCGGGACTGCCAATTGAAATTCTGGCTCAATTCGTTAGCGGTCACGCGACCTTGATGATGGTTCTACATTACACCGTGTCAGCCCCCGATAAAATCCATGCAGCTATTGAGCAAGCTGCGCGTGCAAATGCGGAGCTTGAAGAAGATCTTCGCCCGGTTCTGGAGTTCCTTCGGTCAGAGGCAAATGCTGGCGACGAAGGACCTCTAAATGACGCATTCTTCGGTTCCGAGCGTGCCATGCAAGAACTTACGTCACACAGCGTCGACCTCTGGGACATAATGCCTGATGGGATATGCCCGGTGGGAGGGTCACTCTGCCATATCGGCGCTGTGCCGGATTCAGGTAGAACCCGCGATAGTGACTGTGCTCCACTGCAACGTGATCAATACAACTGCGCACTTTGTCGTTTCCGCGTATCGGGGCCAGCCTTCCTCCACGGGCAGGTTATGGTGATCAACCAACTTCTTTACCGAATTCGAGAAGAAGCGCGCAGCAAAGATGAGATTGATCGCAGGCGTTGCGAGGCGGTCGATGACAGTCGAATGGACCATATGCTCCGAAAGAGAGAGTTAGCTATCGATGGGCGTATAGATCACCTCTTGCGCGTCCTTGGCGCGAGGATGAGCGAGGTGATGCAGAGCCGGGCGATGCTTGATCG
>CAXQAV010000183.1:0-5942 GCA_964221795.1 Luminiphilus sp.
CGGCTTGCGAACCCAGGACGCGCCCAGGTCTTCACCTTCCCAAACCCACTCTTCCATCTTGATGAGGTCGACGATGCCTTCGAGCTTGTCCTCGGCGCCGATCGGGAATGCGATCGGAGCGGGGGTCGCGCCGGTGCGGTCCTTGATCATGCGAACGCAGTTGTCGAAGTCGGCACCGATCTTGTCCATCTTGTTGACGAACACGATACGCGGAACCTTGTAGCGGTCGGCCTGACGCCAGACGGTTTCGGTCTGGGGCTCGACACCGGCGTTGGCGTCGAGAAGGCAAACGGCACCGTCGAGAACCGCGAGCGAACGCTCGACTTCGATGGTGAAGTCAACGTGGCCGGGAGTGTCGATGATGTTCATCCGGTACTTGGTGTCGGATGTACCATCAGCGGTTGGCTCTTCCTGACGCTGCCAGAAGGTGGTTGTCGCAGCGGACGTGATCGTGATGCCACGTTCCTGTTCCTGCTCCATCCAGTCCATCGTGGCGGCACCGTCGTGCACTTCGCCGATGTTGTGGGACTTACCGGTGTAATACAGGATGCGCTCGGAGCAGGTCGTCTTACCGGCGTCGATGTGCGCCATGATCCCGAAGTTACGGTAACGCTGTAGTGGATAATCGCGTGCCATTGGTGTGCTTTCCTCTTACCAGCGATAGTGGCTGAACGCTTTGTTCGCGTCGGCCATCTTGTGGGTGTCTTCGCGCTTCTTCACGGCTGTACCGCGGCCGTTTACGGCGTCGATCAGCTCGCCTGCAAGGCGCTCTTCCATTGTGTTCTCGTTGCGCTTCTTTGCAGCAGCGATCAGCCAGCGGATGGCCAGAGCTTCGCGGCGCTCGGGGCGGACTTCAACAGGCACCTGGTAGGTGGCACCACCGACGCGGCGCGAACGCACTTCGACGGCTGGTTTGATGTTGTCGAGACCTTCGTGGAACACTTCCACTGGGGATTTCTTCAGTTTCTCTTCAACGCGGTCGAATGCGTTGTAGACGATGCGTTCGGCGACGGACTTCTTACCGTCGACCATGAGGTTGTTCATGAACTTGGTCAGAACAACATCGCCAAACTTTGCGTCTGGCAGGACTTGGCGTTTTTCAGCGGCGTGACGACGTTACATGCGCTTCTCTCTCTTCGTTTCTGGGACGCCAGGGCGGGCCCCGGCCTACGGTTTGCGGGTAGGGCGGGATTGACCCCGCCGGCCCAATTACTTCGGACGCTTCGCGCCGTACTTCGAACGACGCTGCTTACGGTCTTTGACACCCTGGGTATCCAGAACACCGCGCAGGATGTGGTAACGCACACCTGGAAGGTCTTTCACACGGCCCCCGCGAATCAGAACAACCGAGTGTTCCTGCAGGTTGTGGCTTTCACCGGGGATGTAGGAGATGACCTCAAAACCGTTGGTCAGGCGGACCTTTGCAACTTTCCGCATAGCGGAGTTCGGCTTCTTAGGTGTGGTTGTGTAAACGCGTGTGCAAACGCCGCGTTTCTGTGGGCAGCCTTCCATGTGCTGCGATTTGGAGCGTGTAACTTTCGGCTGGCGCGGCTTGCGGATCAGCTGCTGAATCGTTGGCATCGTTTGATGTTCCCATCTATTCACATAGTGCGTCCGGCAAACGCGGGTTTCTATAAGCGTGCCCCCAATCATCTGAGAAGCACAAAAATTCCGCAGTCGAACCCTTACCGGAGGTTCGGTGCGGTGAGTTCCAGAGGAACAGGACGACAAAATTGTCCGGTTCTTGGCCACTACAGGCTTGATATCGGGACAACGAGGGGTACCCTCAGCCCGGATGTGCGGGCGTATAGGGGGTTGCAGAGGTGCTGTCAACAGCCCGCCTGGGAGATGCGACATGAATGCAGGTGCCCATGCCCCTGCCCCGCTCCGCACGCTTGGTTATCGCATAGCACCCAGCATTTATTGCCTATCAGCGCCCGCTACACGCATCTGGGGTCCAAGTTCAACCTTTCCAAGGAGACCTCTCATGTATCGCCTGACCATCAGTGCCGTGACCCTTGCCACCGCCGCCGCCTGTGCGAGCCCGAATCCTCCGACGGTTTCCGCCGCTGACGTCGACCGCGCCTATGCCGAGGCCCGCTATATCAGCGGCCTGCCCTTTACCGCGACGGGTGATCTGCCTACCGGCAGCACGACCTATCGTGGCAAGCTGGGCGCTGATGTCTCGGGCGACCTGCAAGGAAGTATCCTTGGAGACATGGCCATGACCGTCGACTTTGCCCGCAATGACGTTGGCGGGTCGGTGACCAACATCAACCTGATTGACCCCGATGGCCGCCCCGACCAGAGGCTCGGTGGCAGTCTCGGCATCGATGGTTACGAAAGCAGTGGCCGGATCGACGGTTTTGCCTCTGGCAACCTGACGGCTGTGGATGACAGCGGCTTCCTGCGCGACAGCGACATCCTGCTTGTTCTCGACGGGGACGTCTATGACGACCGCAGCCGTGGGGACGCCGTTTTTGGCTCCGCCACAGGTAGCGGGATCGGCGACCTCAGCCTCGGGATCGACGGTGTCTTCTTCGGCACGACCAACTAGCGGATACGGTCCGGGATCATCCGCGCCAGACGCTTGAGCTTGGTCTCGCGGTAGAGCGTAAAGAGGCCGGTCGCCACAACGAGCGTGGCACCGGTCAGCGCCAGCGCATTCGGCCACTCGCCAAAGATCACGACACCAAGGATCAGCGCCACCAGCAGGCTGCTGTAGCGGAAGGGTGCCACAAAGGCGATCTCGCCCACACGCATGGCCGCGACCGAGCAGATGTAGCCGACGATCAGGAACAGCGAGGCCCCTGTCAGCTGCAGGGCCGATTTGGTCGTGAAGGCCGCCCATTCAATGAACAAAGACCCGATGGCCCCTAAGGTCGTCACCCCGACTGCGGCAACAAGCGCGACAAAGACAGAAGGAACCGCCCGTGACAGGCGCCTGACCGCAACATCCCGTAAGGTCACACAGGCAACCGAGGCGAGCGCATAAAGGCTGTAGCTGCTGAAGTCCGCCCCACCCGGCTGGATGATCAGCAGAACACCGGCAAAGCCGATCACAATCGCAGTCATCCGCCGCCAGCCCAGCGGCTCGCGCAGGAACAGTGCCGCCGCAAGGCTCACCGACAGCGGCAGGGCCTGCAGGATCGCACTGACGTTCGCGATCGGCATGTGAAACAGGGCCGTCAGAAAGAAATAGGTCCCGCCAACCTCGCCCGCCGTGCGTAAAGCAACCAGCCCCCAGTCGCGGGCAGGGAAGTCAAAGCGCAACTGGCCCAGCAGCCTGCAGAGAATTGTCAGAAACACGACCGCCGCCAGCCCGCGGAAAAAGACTGCCTGAAACAGCGGCAACTCGTCCGACAGGGACTTCATAAAGGCGTCATTGAAGGTAAAGGCGCACATGGCGCCCACCATGATCAACGCGCCACGAATATTGTCGGAGAGGGTGTTCATGGGCGAGCCGTAGCAGCGCGCCCATGTCAGTGCTAGTCAGAAAGCGCCCTGCGCTGTCGGGTTAGCGCAGGACGTGCACCGCGCAATGGGCATGCCGCACAACCTTGGCTGCCGTGGACCCGAGCAGGTAATCCGACATGCCGGGCTGGTGGCTGGCGATGATGATCAGGTCCACGTCATTGTTTTCGGCGTGCGCGAGGATCGAGCGCGCGGAATGGCCGTCGATGACCAGCGCCGAGGCATTGTCGATCCCCTCGACCATCTTTTTCAGACCATCGAGAATATCGGCCCGCGCCGCCTCAAGGTGGTCGGCAGGCAGGTATTCCGTCGCATATTGCGGCAAAAGCTCCATCACATGCAGGCAGGTAATCTTGCCGCCTTCGGCGCGCAGCGCCTTGGCAATCTCGAGTGCGCCCTGAGCGTCACGTTCGGTGTCAAAGGAAACGGGAACGAGGATGTTAGTATACATGGGAACCTCCATTTGATTGTCCCATAGTATGGCCCTCGCGAACCACGCGCCTTGATCCAAATCAGCATTTCGCGCCCGGCTAGCCTTTCATCAGAGACCAGAGAACATAGACTGCCATAGCGATCACACCCACTGATCCGAAGGTATAGAAAGTGGCCCGCACTTCGTGCGAACGGGCCGTTGCATAGGCCCAGAAATGGCCCAAGCGCGCCAGAACAAACCCGTAGAACAGAACCTGTGCAGCAAGCAACGGCGGCTCTACCGCGACGAACAGAAGTCCCGCGATCCAGAATGCCGGGACGTTCTCGAGATCGTTGCGGTGCATCCGGCGCGAGCGCTCGACATAGTCGTTCGCATCCAACTGCGCCGGATCGGGGTTCCGGTTGATCAGTCCGGGGCGCAGATCCTCGGGGCTGGCCCAGCCACCTTCAGCCTTCAACATGCGGTAGACCGTCATCCAGCCCTGCCCCATGACCTTGAGCACCATCAGCGCCGCCGCAATGACGTAGGTGATAAAAACCGGATTATCCAAGGTGAAGGCTGTCATCGGGCTGGAACCTCGCTATACTTACCATTGGTAAGCAATAAACTTACCAATGGTAAGTTTTCAAGGATACGACCTATGTCGCAAGCAAGCAGCAAAGAGCAGATTATCGCCATTGCACAGGAACTCCTTGCACGGGACGGACTGGAACAGGTGTCCTTTGATGCCATCGCCCGCAGGTGGGGACGCAGCAAGCAGGCTGTTCTCTATTGGTATCCAACGAAACAGGCGCTCCTGGCAGCGCTCTTCCTGCCCGCATTGACGGCCGAGGCTGAAGCCGTTGAGGGCGCTCTGCTGACAGAGTTCAGTGAATCCGAGGCCATTGCCGCTTTTGTCAAAGCCATGTGCGCCTTCCACCTTTCCGACCTGCCACGGTTCCGGATGATGTATCTGGCATCGCAACTCACCAAAACGGAAACAGCAGACCTTGGAACCGACCTTCTTGAAAGTGTCCACCTGACCACCGCACGGACCTATGCCGCCCTCGCCATGCGACTGGATGGGGAGCCCGAGGTCGCGCGTCAACGGGCTGTCGCGATCCATGCGTCTGTCTTGGGGTTGCTCTTGATACAGGGCTTGGCGGAACATCTGCGCGATCCGCTGAAGTATGGGGTAGAAACACTCGCAGACGCGCTGATCACGTCGCTCACCCCAAAAGTGCCCTAAAACGAAAACGGCCCCTGCTTTCGCAAGGGCCGCTCTCAATCTCAAAAGCCGGTTGGCTTATTCTTCGTCACCGCTCGGCGCTGTGCCAAAGACCTGATCTTCAGTCATGTCACCGGCCATCTCCATCGGCGCGGCCAGTGCTGCGGCAGCTTCGGCCTCTTCGCGGCGGGCTTCGATCACGACGTTGTCGCGGTCAGCCGCGATACGGCGCACGCGCTGTGTCGCACCACCAGTACCAGCAGGGATCAGACGACCCACGATCACGTTCTCTTTCAGGCCGATCAGCTTGTCACGCTTGCCCTGTACCGAGGCCTCGGTCAGCACGCGCGTGGTTTCCTGGAAGGACGCAGCCGAGATGAACGAACGGGTCTGCAGCGAGGCTTTGGTGATACCAAGCAGAATTGGCTCGCCTGTCGCCGGACGGTCGCCGCGCGCCAGAGCCTTTTCGTTGGCCTCATCAAATTCAGCCTTATCGACGGTTTCGCCTTTCAGCAGAACCGTGTCACCGCTGTCATGGATCTCCCACTTCTGGAGCATCTGACGGACGATGACCTCGATGTGCTTGTCGTTGATCTTCACACCCTGCAGGCGGTAGACGTCCTGCACTTCGTCGATCATGTAATCGGCAAGGGCCTCGACCCCCAGAACCGCAAGAATGTCATGCGGCGCAGGGTTGCCGTCCATGATGAAGTCACCCTTCTGGACAAAGTCACCTTCCGCAACAGGGATGTGCTTGCCCTTGGGCACCATGTATTCGACCTTCACGTCCGGATCTTCCGAGCTTTCGATCGCGATGCGGCGCTTGTT
>CAXQAV010000184.1:0-2664 GCA_964221795.1 Luminiphilus sp.
TAGAGGATTGCCGCGCTGGCTTCTTCCAAGTGCATTGATGTGAGAACATCAGCCACGGAGTCTGCTAGGGCGGGCTCTACGCCAGCTGCCATCATGAGAACCTGGCGAGGCACATCCTGACTACGCCCGATGATACGGTATTCTCCTGGTGCGGCTTTTTCCAATTTCGCAAAAGTGGCATTGTCAGTTGCACCCGCGTCCACACGCCCCCTGACTACCCAAAGGGCGGTATTATTGTCATCGCCTGTGAACACATAGTTTACCGCGGTGTCCACGGGTTCGCTGTCGATGCCTTCACGCTCGGCCACCGTTAGTCCTTCCGCGGCGAGTAGTGAAAGCGGCAAGAGGAAACCGGACGTCGAGGTTGGTTCTTGCATTGCGATTGTGAAGCCAGTCAGATCACTCAAACTTTGTATTGAGCTGTCCGACTTAACAAATATCACGGAATGATACTGACCCACGCCGCGCTTCCATCGTCTGAGGAACATCGTTGCGCCAACAGGTGCGCCAATTTTGGCCGCAATCAACGGGCTGTCATAATAGAAGTGTATGTGCTGGCTGTTTAACGCCGCGGAAACTTCCTCAGCTGTTTGAAACACCTCCAGTCTGACATTGGTCACACCAGCATGCGCGAGTTGACCCTCAAGATAGTTTTCCAGCTCCGCGAAACGCTCCATATGTTTGCGCACGTTGTCTGTCAAAGTTGCAAAGACCAATTCGGACGCCAAGACAGCTGGTGCTCCAATCGACAGAGCTGTGGCTAGAGCCGTTGCCAGAATAGTACGCATACACTCATCCTTTCGCTGGTATCCCTCAGGTTAGAGGAAAACGTGCTTAGGAAAGATGAATTGATGCCGTGTCAGCCATAGATAATAAAGGTATTGTTTTACAAAATTTTTTGCTGGTTTGCGTGCTTTTCAAGCAAATTTCACTCCTTTGGACCGACCAGAACTTCGCAGGCTTGAAGGTCCTTTTGGGGAGGGCTTCCAATCTTGCAATGGAGGCTTCGCTGCGCCTCGCGTGTGTGTCGAGAGCGGTCTGCTTGCCGCCTAGGCTATATACGAACCTGGTGCGGCCATTCCGCAGGCTGGAGATCGGAGATCGGCTTCGGGCTGTTTTGGTGAACCGGACTGCTTGCCTGTCACTGATTTGCAAAGCCCGGAAACTACGCTCCGCTGACATCCGTACCAAGCGCAGCATCTCCGTGGTCTTCTGAGCGGTCCGAAGGTCCGCTCTCGGGAAAAGCTTAGCATTTGCAGCATGGCTTATTCTGCGCCTGGCGCGAATGGCCAATCTGGGCTGACTGGCGTCATCCCGTGGCTCATGCAAGCATCTGCTTGCCAAAATCCAGGCGCCGCATCGCCGCAAGTCCGCATTGAGCCATTTCTACCAGACGCGGGTCATCATGCGGGCACCCTCTACGTCCGGCTCTGCAATGCGTGGTAGGGGCAGACATCGTCTTCGAAGGGCACATGCCGGCGGCGAAACCCTGTGTCTTCCATCACCTCCGGGTGGCTGATCCTGTCCATTCTGAAATGCCGAAAATCGGCGCGCGCCGGGTCCCAGCCGACAAGATACCACAGGGGCTGCAGGATCAGCATGGCTTGCGGTTCCACCTCGCGCCGGGTCGCGCGCCCTTTTGCGTCTCGATAGTCAAACCGGATGAGGTGGCGACCCAGAAAGGCCCGCTCAAAAGTCGGGAGCAGATCCGGGTCAATTCGGCCCATGTCTGATAAATCCTGAAGCGGCGACACCTGACCGATGTGCAAGCACTCCAGGAACGTTCGAAGATCCTTTACCTTGTCCGGCGGCAGCGCCTTCTCGATCTTGGCAAGCCCCGCATCCGCGAGATCAGAAAACGGCAGGTTCCCGGCGGCACGCATCGCCGCGACACTGATCAAAAGGGCAAAGACCTCCGGGACCGTCAGCTTCGCGCTCGTCTGAACGGACTGCGGATCAAGTTGCAGTCCGCCGCCGCGCCCAACATCGGAATGGATGACAAAACCCGCGTCACGAAGGGCAGAGATGTCGCGCAGAACAGTGCGGCGGGACGCACCGACCTCTTGGGCCAGAGTATCTATAGTGGATGTGCCGTTGCGGCGAAGCGTCCGCACGATCGCGTCATGTATGAGTCGTACATTCATTTCGGCACACTATCAGAAAAGGTGCCATATTTTGGCACCGTTTCTTTCTACACCGATTCCTGCAACTGAAAACAAGGAGTTTGCGATATGGAACGGACTGCGGTGAACCCATGGGACTGGTCGATCAAGCTGGGCTACAATCAGGCCGAAGTGATCGACGGCGCAACGCGGCAAGTGATCTGCGCGGGCCAGACCGCCGTGGATGGCGAAGGCAACCCGCAACATCCCGGCGACATGCGTGCGCAGATCACCCTTGCGCTCGACAACCTCGAAGCGGTTCTGGAGCGCGCAGGGATGGACCTGAGCAATGTGATCAAGCTCGGGGTTTACGCAACAGACGTCGACGAGGCCCTTAAGAACTTCGACCTGATGGGCATTCGGTTCGGACCCCATCAGGTTGCCCCGCCCATGACACTGTTGGGCGTGACACGCCTTGCCATTCCTGGACTGCTCTTCGAGATCGAAGCGACAGCAGCGGCCTGACATCCACCAATGCGGCCATTGAGCGGACGCCGCCAAC
>CAXQAV010000185.1:0-4302 GCA_964221795.1 Luminiphilus sp.
ACATCAAATCAGGTCAATCAGGATGGTGGCTACACAGACATGACCCCCGCCGATTTCGTGGATTTTGTCCATGGCATCGCCGACGGTACCGGCATTGATCGCGCACAGATCATCTTCGGCGGCGACCACCTTGGTCCGCAAGCATGGCGATCCCTTGATGCAGAAACCGCGATGGCCAAAGCCGAACGCCTGGTGCAGGACTATGTCGCGGCAGGCTTTCACAAGATCCACCTTGATTGCTCGGAGGGCTGCACCGGAGAACCCGCCCAACTTGGTGATGAGGTCACCGCGACACGCTCCGCACGGCTGGCGAGGGTCTGCCACAAGGTCCACGATGATCTGCTTTTTGTCGTGGGCACCGAAGTCCCACCCCCAGGCGGCGCGCGCGTGGACGAGGATGGCGATATCCCAGCGACCGCGCCCAAAGCGGCCCGCCAGACACTTGCCGCACACGATGCGACCTTCGGAGAGCTCGCCGGTCTGATCGGCGGGCTTGTTGTCCAGCCCGGTGTCGAGTTCAGCCCCACGGCCGTGCATGCCTACCCGATGGACCGAGATCCAAAACTGGTTGAGGCGCTCGCAGATCACCCCAACGTCTGCCTTGAGGCTCATTCGACAGATTATCAGGACGCTGCCGTCTATCCGCGCCTTGCCACCCTCGGATTTGCCTTTCAAAAGGTCGGACCCGCGCTCACTTTCGCCTACCGCAAGGCGCTCTATGCGCTAGATAGGCTGCGGGACGACACAGGCCCCTTACAGGCAGAAATGGAAGAACTGATGCAGGCCGAACCCGCCTACTGGCAGGGTCACTACAAAGGTGACGCGGCAGCGCTGCGCCACCAGCGGCACTTCGGGCTGGCAGACCGGATCCGCTACTACTGGCCACATCCAAAGGCGCAGGCCGCTGTGCGGAACCTGATCACACATTTCGACCGCCCAATTCCGGACAAGGCACTGGCGGGGGGCTTCGCCCCACTGGTGCTTGCCCGTGCTGAGCGCCTGCAGGGCGCCCAAGTTCAACGGCTGATCGACGCGGAAATCCAGACCGCACTGGTCCCCTATTTCTTCGAGGAGGCGGCATGAAGGATATGTGGATTGCGCCAGAGCGGCTATTCGACGGCAGGAACCTGCTGGCAGGCCACGCCATACGGCTTGCTGACAACCATGTCGCCGAAGTGGCAAAGGCCCCTGCTGGCGCATTGGCGTTGAAAGGTTGCCTGTCGCCCGGCTTCATCGACCTGCAAGTCAACGGCGGCGGCGGCGTGATGCTGAACACGACGCCCACGGCGGAAGGCATTGCGACAATTGCTGCGGCACACCGGCAGTTCGGCACTGTCGCCATCATGCCGACAGTGATTACCGATGCACCCGAGGTTATGGATCTGGCGACCGATGCAGCAATTGCTGCGCGCGATGACGAAAGCATTGTCGGCCTGCACATCGAAGGCCCGCATATCTCGGTCGCGCGGCGCGGCACCCATGAGGCCAAATTTGTGCGCCCGCTCGATGATCGCACGATGGGTCTGGTGGCAAAGCTCCGCCGGCATGATGTCACTGTCATGATCACTGTCGCCCCCGAAGGTGCGACACCTGAACAGATCGCGGCACTCAGTGCGCTAGGTGCTATCGTATCGATCGGACATACAGATGCCGAGGCCGACACCGTCGAGGCCGCGATAAAAGCAGGGGCGCAATGCGCCACCCATCTCTTCAACGCCATGTCGCCTATGGCCGGACGCGCGCCGGGTGCCGTTGGTGCCATCATCAACTCGACGGTCCGCGCCGGTATCATCTGCGACGGCCACCATGTCGATGACCGCATGATCGCGCTGGCCTGCCGGGCGCGCCTCGCCCCCGATCTGATGTTCCTCGTTTCGGATGCCATGGCCACCGTAGGCGGACCGGACCACTTCGACCTCTACGGGCGCGAGGTCCACCTTGAACAAGGGCGTCTGGTCAATGCCGAGGGCAGCCTTGCAGGCGCGCATGTCACCCAAGCGACCGGCGTCGCACGTCTGGTCAACAATGTGGGGCTGACCCCGCAGGATGCGTTGCGCATGGCCATCACAACACCGGCCGCCGTCATCGGCAAACCTGTCCTGTCCGAGATCACAGGGCGCGACATCCGCAATCTGGTCGTCCTCTCCGGTGATCTGGCCGAGACCATCGCTTTTGCCGACGCGGCTGCACTGGCCCTGACCAAAAATGCCGCCGAATAGCACCTATACATTCGAAATCTGCGTCGACACCGCCGAAAGCCTCGCCGCCGCTGCTCCGTTTGCGGACCGGATCGAGCTTTGCACTGGGCTGGATATCGGCGGGCTGACACCGGACCACGGGCTAATGGCACTTGCCGCCCAGAGCGGCATCGAGACCCACGTCCTGATCAGAGGGCGCGGCGGTGACTTTGCCATGGGACCAGATGACCTTGCAGCAGCCTGCGCCAGCATCGCGGCCGTCCGCCAGCTGGGCCTGCATGGGGTGGTGATTGGTGCCGAGAAATCAGGTGCCCTTGATCTCGACGCTCTGGGCCGTCTGGTCGCCGCCGCCGATGGTCTCGTGCTGACCTTGCACCGCGTCATCGACATCGTAGACGATCCGATCGCGGCAATTGAAGCGGCGGTTTCGCTCGGCTTCCATCGCATCCTGACCTCTGGCGGAGCAGCAACCGCACCGCAGGGCGCGGAGGGCCTCCAAAGGTTGCACGACGCAGCCAGAGACCGGATTGAGATCATGGCAGGTGGCGGTATCAAAAGCAGCAACCTGTCGGAGCTCATGGCTGCGACCACAATCACCTCATTCCACGCATCCTGCAGCAAGAGCATTGTGCTCGACGCGCGCTACACGTCCTTCGGATTCGGCAGCCACCGCCGCATCTTCGACCCCGAGGAAGCCGCGCGACTGGCAACAATCCTGCAAGAACCCTTTGGCGGAGATCAGAGCCAGTGACCGACGTTGCCGCGATCCGCTGGGTCTTTCTGCTGCAACCCCTTGCCCTTGGCGCATGGTTTCCTCGGATCCCTCAGGTCCAAGAGGCAATCGGCCTGAGCGAGGGTGACCTCGCCTTTGCCCTGATCGGCATGCCGATCGGCTTGCTGAGCGCGCTGTTCTTTGGGGGCAAGATCGCCGAAGCCTTGGGGACACGCGGCTTGTTGACAGTCGGTCTTGGATCATACGTCTTGCTGATGCCGGTACCGGCTTTTGCAGCAAGCTGGTGGTGGCTCTTTCTGGCGCTCATGCTGGCAGGCATCGCAATGGCCTTGGCGCAACTGAGTCTCAATCTCACGGCGGCCGAGGTCGAAAGCCGCAGTGGTCGCCATATCATGAACGGGTGCCACGGATTCTGGTCGGTTGGTGTGTTGATCGGCGCGGCCACGGGCTCCGTCATGGCCGAATTTGCCGTAACGCCGGGGGCTTCGCTGATATTTGTCTCGGGGCTTTGTCTGCTGCCGCTGCTGATGATTGCCCGATCAATCACCGACTACCCGCTCACCTCTGATGCAGAACCATCAGTGACCCGCGCCAGACCCTCACGTCAATTGATCATGATTGCCTTCTTCGGGTTCGGAGTGTCGACCACAGAAGGCGCAATGGCTGACTGGCTGGCCGTCTTCATGACGAATATCTTCCAAACCTCGCCCGGCGTTGCGGGGGCCGGTTATGTGGTCTTTGCTTTCTGCCTCGCACTCGGGCGCTTTCTGGGGGACGCGCTGAAGGCGCAGATTGAGGTGGCAGTCCTTGCACGGTCACTGGTGGGGCTTGCGATGCTCGGGCTCGTCGTCATGTTGTCCAGCCCCTTTGTCTGGCTGTCTTTCGTCGGTGTCGCGATGATGGGGTTTGGAGTTTCGATCGGCTTTCCTCTGGCCGTCAGTGCGGTCGCCGGCCTGAAAGGACGCTCAACCGCCGCGAATATGGCGCTACTAACACAGATCACACTTTGCGGCTTTCTGATCGGCCCTCCAGTGATTGGCCTGATCGCCGAACACAGCGATATGCGATTTGGATTGGCGGGGCTTTTCCCGGCTCTGGTACTGGCACTTGCGATGACGCCCGCACTAAGGCCGGCCGGTCTCGGCAATCCGGTGAAACCCGCCTGATCCAACCTGACAGCGCGCCTCTGCAACGCACCCAACACCGGTCAGAGAAATAAGACGCCAACAGTCTGTTCAACACCGACCATTGCGTCCACAATCACCGACAAAACCGCCGAACCGGGGCAGAGGATTAAAACAATCGACGATTTTCGCGGCCGCATCGATGACAGGTCGCTTGCATGGTTCGCTGGTCTGTGCCTGCTTTTCA
>CAXQAV010000186.1:0-5818 GCA_964221795.1 Luminiphilus sp.
ACTGGTCGTGGTATCATCCTTCGGGGGCGCAATACGGCGATTTCACAACGCGGGTGATCTACGAACAGATGGGCAATACGGCCGCGCTGTCAGCCTTTGCCGTTACGCCCTATCCACCGAAATGGAATTGCGACTAGCAGCGACACGATGAAGCTGGCAAATGTCGGGCAATCCCTTCGACAACCGTTGGGATCTGATCCAGTTTCGGGAAGGCTAGGATGCAAAAGCTGCTTTTCATCAGTGACCCGCATGTCACTCAAGCTGGCGATACGATTATCGGGCTTGATCCGGCAGCCCGCCTGCAAGCCGTGCTCGACACAGCATTGACAGCCCATCCCGACGCGGCGGCGCTGGTTCTTTTGGGCGATCTTACCCATCAAGGCAGGCGCGGCGCATACCAGAGGCTGCGGGCCATTCTGGACGCGGTTACCATCCCCGTCATTCCGATGCTGGGAAATCATGACCGCCGCGAGGCGTTTCTTGAGGTGTTTCCCGATGCGCCCCTGTCCGAAGGCTTTGTCCAGAGCGTCCGGGACTTCGGCGCAATGCGTCTGATCACACTCGATTCGCTCGATGGGCCACCCTATCCCGACAGGCATCATGCAGGCCGGCTTTGCGAAACGCGCCTGCGCTTTCTCGAAAACGCACTCGCCACGCGCGATGGGAAGCACGCCATCGTCTGCATCCACCACCCGCCCTTTGACACCGGCATCATCGGCATGGACCGGATCAAGCTGGCCGAGGGCGACGCCTTTCTCGACCTGCTCGGGCGCCACGGCAACCTGCATCTGATCTGCGGCCACATCCACCGCACCATGTCCGGCAGTAGCCGCGGCGTGCCCTGGAGTATGTTCAAAAGCCCCTGCCATCAGGGCGTGCTGGACTTTGAGGATCCCAAGTCGCACCTCTCCTCGGACGAGCCGGGGGCCTATGGTCTGGCGCTGCTTTTTCTCGATGGCGTTGTTGTTCATTCCGAGGATGTCGGCCTGACGGGCACTCGCATCTATGGCGGATATGAAACCCCTTAGGCATTGATTTGCGCGATGCAGAAAATCTGCGCGACCGTGCGATTTTGGTCTTGCAACGTTTGGTGAGACTTTATAGATCACGGCTCACGGAACGGAGTGCGGGCGTAGCTCAGGGGTAGAGCATAACCTTGCCAAGGTTAGGGTCGTGAGTTCGAATCTCATCGCCCGCTCCATTTCGAAACAAAAAAGCCGCAGCATTTGCTGCGGATTTTTGTTTTTGCGTTCTCGCATCTCGGGCTAGATGGCGCCGCCCATGATTTCCATCTCCTCTGACTGCCGGTGCATTGGACCTGCCTGATCTTACGGTGGCGGGAATCCGTCATTGCGAAAGATCGCAGCCACCTGCGCCAGAATCACATAGTCGATCCGTTCAAGTGGGGTAAGCTGGCGGGACATGTGCGGACGCATAGCTGCAAGTTCGGGCGCTGCGATTGCGATATCCGCAAGTGCGGTTTCCAGATCATCCTCGGGATCAGCAGGCTCTGACGGTGCGGCGATGATATCGTCCAGAATGAGTGGCGGCGGTCCGGCCTCTGCCTTGTCAGCGACTGTCTGTCGCGCCACACGCGCCATCACGTCATCAATGTTGCTCACCGCAGAGAGGGCGAGTTTGCCCACCAGTTCCGCCCCAGTCCGCATGCCCGCCAAAGCATAGAGCGACGGGATCAGAGCATAGAGATCGTCGGTCTCTTCCCGCCCGCGGTCGGTCAAGAGAATCGCGCTGAGGTAAGGGTTTTTCCGCTCGCCCGACAGCGCGATGGCGTGGGTCAGCTGCCCGCCTATCCTTTCGTCCATGACAAGAAGGTCAATCGTGTCCACGCGGATCAGCGCATGGGCAACGTCAAGTTTTTCGACACAAAGGATTCGGAACCCCTTGTCCATCAGCGCACGGGACACAGCGCAGGCCGCTTCCGGGTCCTGTCGCAGGATAAGAGCTTTCATCGGATTCTCCTGATAAAATGGCAACTGAGCCGCATTTAACCGGTCAACCCTTAAATTTTGCTGAAAAGACACAGCAGTTTCTGACAGGCTTGGCCCCCGCCTCGCTTTCGGCCTATAGAGCGTTACGAACCACCAAAGGCAGCATCCCATGCGCAAGGCTACGATCACCCGCAAGACCGCCGAAACGGACATCACCGTCACTATCGATCTTGATGGCACAGGCACCTACGACAACCAGACCGGCGTTGGTTTTTTCGACCACATGCTGGACCAGCTGTCGCGCCATGCGCTGATCGACATGACCGTCCGTGCGCAAGGTGACCTGCACATCGACGACCACCACACGGTCGAGGATGTGGGCATCGCCCTTGGTCAGGCGCTGACAGAGGCGCTGGGTGACAAGAAGGGCATCCGCCGCTACGGGTCCTGCCACCTCGCGATGGACGACGCGCAGGTGCGTTGTGCGCTGGACCTCTCGGGCCGCCCCTATCTGATCTGCAACCTTGATCTGCCCTTCGGCAAGATCGGGACGTTCGACACCGAGCTGGTGCGCGAGTTCTTTCAGGCGCTCAGCACCCACGGTGGCATCACCTTGCACATCGACAAGCTGCACGGCTTTAACGCCCACCACATTGCCGAGGCCGCGTTCAAGGCTGTCGCCCGCGCGTTGCGTGAAGCGGTCGAGACAGATCCGCGCAAGGCTGATGCGATCCCCTCGACCAAGGGCAGCCTATGACGACGGCACTTGTCGACTACGACAGCGGCAACCTGCACTCGGCCCAGAAGGCCTTTGAACGCATGGCGGCAGAGGTCGGTGCAGGTCAGGTTGTCGTCACCTCGGAGCCAGACATCGTGGCCAAGGCCGACCGTATCGTCCTGCCCGGTGACGGGGCCTTTCCCCATTGCCGTGCCGAGCTTTTCGCGCGCTCCGGTCTGGCCGAGGCGATTGTCGATGCCGTGACCAACCGCGCCGTGCCCTTCATGGGCATTTGTGTGGGCATGCAGATGATGGCCACCACGGGCCACGAATACGAGGAAACCCCCGGCTTTGGCTGGATCGCCGGGGATATTCGCAAGATCACTCCGTCGGACGAACACCTGAAGGTCCCCCATATGGGCTGGAACGATCTGGTGATTGACCACCCCCACCCCGTGCTGGAAGGCATCAGCACCGGCGATCACGCCTATTTCGTGCATTCCTACGCCATGCAGGTCGCCAACCCCTCCGAGCGTCTGGCCCATGTCGACTACGGCGGCGATGTCACGGCCATCATCGGGCGCGACAATATGATCGGGATGCAGTTCCATCCCGAAAAGTCGCAGGACGCGGGATTGCGCATGATCGGCAATTTTCTGCTTTGGGCACCGTAGAGTCCCTAACCTACTGAAATCGCTTACAAATGCGGCGGCGCCAACCCGCTGCATTGCGTCTGCATCACGTCGGCAAAACGTCGGGCATGTTGGGACGGTCGGCTGACACCTTGTTAACCGTTAGCCTGTCAGGGCAAGATCACCAAAAACTCAAGGCGCCGTTCAATGGCACCGCAACACCGAGCAGACATATGACCCTGACCCGCAGCCTTTTTGCCCTTTCCGCCATCGCCGCCCTCGCCGCCTGCGGTGGCCGATCCGAAACCGTGTCGGCCAGCAGCCGCCGCGCGACGGACATCCCGCTCTATCCCAACGAAACGCCGGAGCTGCGGGCGCTGATCAACAAATACGCCGATGTCCACGGCATCCCCGTGACGCTCTTGCATAGGGTCATCATCCGCGAGAGCACCCACAATCCCGCTGCCCGCAACGGGCCCTATATGGGGCTCATGCAGATCCACCCGAACACCGCGCGCGGGATGGGCTATCAGGGCAGCCCCGAGGGCCTGCTCGATGCGGAAACGAACCTGCGCTACGCGGGCAAATACCTGCGCGGCGCATGGCTGGTCTCGGGCGGCGACGAGCAGGAGGCGGTCATGTGGTATGCGCGCGGCTATTACTATGAGGCCAAGCGGTTGGGTCTTCTTGAGGAAACCGGCCTACGCTGATCCCCCTGCCCGTTCGGCAATCCTGAGGCAAAGCTCCGTCGCCTTTTCCATGTCCTGCACCGAGACCCATTCCAGCGGGCCGTGGACGTTCTGCATACCGGTAAAGAGGTTGGGACAGGGCACACCCATCTCGGTCAGCCGGGACCCGTCGGTGCCGCCACGGATCGGCACGGATTTCTCGGCGATGCCAAGATCGGCAAGTGCGGCGCGGGCCAGATCGACAGGCGTCATGTCATCCTGCAACCAGTAGCGCATGTTGCGGTATTGCGGCGTGATCTCGCAGGTGATGCGGGCGCGTGGCTCTGTCGCGGCGATGGTCTCGCAGACTTGCCGCAGAAGCGCACTTTTGGCGTTCAACCCGTCCATCTCGAAATCCCGCAGGATAAAGCGCACCGTCATTCCATCGGCCGAGCCGTAGCAATCCACGACATGGATGAAACCCTCATAGCCATCGGTGGTCTCGGGCGTCAGGGTCGTATGCGGCAGGGTGTCAACGATCTTGGCTGCCAGATGGATCGCATTCACCAGCCTGTCCTTGGCCGTGCCGGGATGGATGGACACTCCCTTGACCTTAACCACGGCGAAGTCCGCAGAGAAAGTCTCATAGACGATCTCGCCCGCATCGGCCCCGTCGAACGTATAGGCGAAATCGACGCCAAGGTCCTTGGGCAGCTTTGCATCGACCCCGCGTCCGATTTCCTCATCCGGTGTAAAGGCGACACGGATTGTCGGGCGCTTGATCTGGGGGTTCTCGAGCAAGTGCCGCGCGGCCGTCATTACGATCGCCATACCTGCCTTGTCGTCGGCACCCAGAAGTGTCAGCCCCGAGGCCGTTACGATATCCTCGCCGATCTTTTCGGCCAGATAGGGGTTATCCTCAGGCGTCAGAACGAGGTCGGGGTCGTCGGGAAAGGTGATTGCCCCGCCGTTGTAGCCTTCGATGACGCGAGGCTTCACGCCGGTGGCGTTGAATTGCGGGGCGGTGTCGACATGGGCAAGGAAGCCGATGGTCGGCCCCTCGATATTGCCGGGAATTGTGGCGATGACGGTGCCGTAGTCGGTTTTCACTACGTCGGCGGCGCCCATTTCGGTCAGTTCTTTCACGACAAGATCAAGGATCACATGCTGGCATTCCGTCGAAGGCGCGCCGGGGCTGTCCATGTCGGACTGGCTGTCGATCTCGCAGTAACGCACGAGGCGCGATTTCAGTTCTTCCTTGAATGCGGTCATGGGGCCTCCGGTCTCATTGCAGACAAGAGGCCCGAGCAATGGGGCAAAGTCAACGGACCCTGAAAACGAAAAGGCCCCCGCGATGCGAGGGCCCTATAGTCCGGATCGTCCGCGCTTACTGCACGCGCACCCAGTCCTGGCTGGAGCAGAGCAGACCGCCCGCAATACAGCCGCGCAGACGCAGCTGGTTGCCTGCAACCTGCATCTTGCCGATGTAGATCTTGTCGTTTGACGGACGCCAGACGGAACCTTCGTAGGAACCGTCACCGGCAGGCACCATGTCGATCACCAGCGTCTTGCCGATGTTCTCGGACTGGTACTCGCCTTCGGCGTTGAACGTGCGGCTGATCACGCCGCAGACGGCCTCGCCACACTGCGACATGGTGATATGGGCGTAGGCACCATCGTCAACCTGGGTCTGCCAGATACCAATCGCTGCGTCATTTGCTGTAGCTGCAGTCCCGAAGGCTGCCACAGCCGCTGCGATCAAAAACTTCTTCATCCTCTTTTCCTCCCTGAGTGATGAAGCGCACATCAGCAAATGCGCTGATTCCGATCAAGTATGACGTTGGGTCGGTG
>CAXQAV010000187.1:0-5458 GCA_964221795.1 Luminiphilus sp.
ATCACCAGCAGGCCGATCTGCTGCCACCAGGTGACGGGCCGGATACCGGTTGCCTCCTGAATACGGTCAGCGCGACGGCGCACATAGCGGATCGCAAAGAGGCTGGCGACGATCGTTCCGATCACAATCAGCCAGTCCAGCCCGCCGGAGGCCACGGGTGTCGCACCGTCAAAAGGTGCCACAGCCTCGTTTCCGCTGACCGAATTGGAAAAGGCGATGCGCGGGATCCAGATGCCGCGGTTCGTGATAGCGACAGAATCGTCAAGGATCATGGACTGCGTCGCAGCCTCACCGCGGAACTCACGCGGCTGCGGCATGCTTTCGGTCATGATCGCAAAAATCAGGATGATCCACAGAAGCAGCGGGACGTTCCGGAAGCCTTCGACATAAACGGCCATCAACTTGCTGACGACCCAGTTCTTCGAAAGTCGCAGAACGCCGGCAACAACGCCGAGGATGGTCGCCGTGATACAACCCAACAAGGCAACCAAAAGGGTGTTCATAATGCCGACCAGCGCTGCACGCCCGTGCGACATCTGGTTGTCATAGTCGATCAGCCTCTGGTTGATGTCATAACCGGCCGGATTGGAGAGGAATCCGAAATTGAAGTCCTTGCCAAGGTTCGACAGGTTCTGGACCGTATTGTTGATCAGCCAGGCAAAGCCGGCGGCGATCAGGATTAATGCGATGATCTGGATTGTGTAAGACCGATAGCGCGTATCGTAAATCAGCTGGCTCAGCCGAAAGGCTGGCTTCGGTGGGTCTGTCAACGTAGACATATGTAGCTCCCGCTGGGCCGTTCGTTTACCTGCAAGCCCCGATTATCCTCGGGTGTCACTGCAAGGATCGGCAATTCTTATTGGCTTTGGGCCGAAGTGCGAAGGGCCCGGACAAAGCCGGGCCCTTGCAGATAGTGCGTCTTAGCGGAATGGAGGCGTGTACAGCAGGCCGCCGTCGGTCCACTGTGCGTTCAGGCCGCGTGCCAGACCGATTGGTGTGTTCTCACCGATGTTCTTTTCGAACAGCTCGCCGTAGTTACCACCAGCAGAGATTGCCTTCACGGCCCAGTCTGCTTCCAGACCCAGCATCGCGCCCAGTTCACCTTCGGTGCCCAGCAGACGGTTGATTTCTGGGTTGTTGGTTGGAGCAGCGGCCAGTTCTGCGATGTTTGCAGAGGTCACACCCAGCTCTTCAGCAGCGATCAGCGCGTTCAGACTCCAGCGGACGATGTCGCCCCAGTCGTTGTCGCCATGGCGTACCAGTGGGCCCAGAGGCTCTTTCGATACGATCTCTGGCAGCAGGACGTGCGCAGATGGATCTTCGAATGTTGCGCGTGTAGCAGCCAGACCGGAAGCGTCTGTTGTGTAGACGTCGCAAGCACCGGCAAGGTACTGCTGCTGAGCTTCAGCGTTTGTTTCGATCGGCACTGGCTCGTAAGAGATGTTGTTGGCGCGGAAGTAGTCGGCCAGGTTCAGCTCGGTTGTGGTGCCTGTCTGGATGCAGACAGTGGCGCCGTCCAGTTCTTTGGCCGAAGATACGCCGAGGTCACGTGGGACCATGAAGCCCTGACCGTCGTAGTAGTTCACCCCAACAAATTCGAACTTCAGGTCGACGTCGCGGCTGAATGTCCATGTTGTGTTACGTGCCAGCATGTCAATCTCGCCGGAGGCAAGAGCAGTAAAGCGGGTCTGGCCGGTTGTCGGAACAAACTCGACTGCTGTTGCATCGCCAAGAACGGCAGCAGCGACGGCACGGCAAACGCCAACGTCGAAGCCTTCCCAAACACCATTCGCGTCAGGTGCAGCAAAACCGGTCAGACCAGTTGTAACGCCACAGTTCAGAACGCCACGTGCCTTGACGTCGTCAAGTGTCGCTGCGGATGCTGTCGTGGCAGCAAGGCCGGCAACAGCAAGTGCGCAGTAAATTGCGGTTTTTTTCATTTTTACCTCTTCCTGAGTTGCCACCCCATTGGGGTGATCGATTTTTGTCCCGTCCCGATAGACAGTCATGTGAATGAAAGGGGCTTCCCCTTCAGTGCATCAAGACTTTGTTTATTCGCCTCAGGAGTCAAGGGCGCATGTCCCGAAACACCGGTCATTTGATCAAAAATAGGCGGCTTTCTTGCCGAACGCTTGAAATCGCACTGCTGTGTCAGCGACGCGAAAGCCTGTAAAACCTTGCTGCATCGCGGTATGCATTCTGCTTCGCGGCTTCGCTTGCTGCAGCTTCTTCGTCCTCGCCCCATTGTTCAATCTGCCAGTGTTCATCAATCCGCGACAACCGCCATGCCTTGTCCTCACTCAGGACCCCACGGGTGACCGCCAGCGCGAGGATCAGCGAACCGGAAATGCTGATCAGATCGTGGACAGCGGCCAAAGCAAAGTCATCAAAGGCCGCCAATTCGTCGCGGAGAAGACCAAGCGCGCGCGCGGTCTGCGGGACATGCATGACGCCTTCGCCGACAAACAATCGCGCGCCCAGCGCAGTCGCGGCCCAGTCCAGCAGAGGGTCCCAACCTTCCGCCTGCCGCTTGATCAGGCTTTCGGGGCCGGCGGCCCGATAGCAAAGAAGATCGCTGTCGCCATATTCGGCCAACAGGCCAATGACCTCTTCGCGCTGGACGCTCACCTTGTCGATGGCGGCATTCGCGCCCTTTGTGACGGGCATGGTGTTGGGGTCGAGTACGTCCTGCTGAGCATCCCATTCGACCGCGATCGCCTCGGCCAATCCGCGGGTTGGCACAACCAGCGGCGCCTTGGCAGGCGTCCTAACGGGACGCGCGTCCAACAGCACTGAATAGCCGTTGTCGGTTTCTGTGACTGTTGCCTCTTTCCAGAACCGTTTCGGTTTCCAGTCGCTCATGTCTTACGCACCCAGTAGTCTGTCCACGGCCGCATCAAGGGCGGCAAAATCGTCAATCATCTCGTCCGGCATCAAGTGTTCCGACGGATGATAGCCCCACGGCACGCCGATCTTTTTCACACCGGCGGCGCGAGCCATATCCATGTCATAGGTTGTATCGCCCACCATCACCGCGCGATGCGGCATCACGCCTGTCTCGTTCAGCGCCGTCAGGATCATCGAAGGGTTCGGCTTGCTCGGGTGGTGGTCGGCCACCTGTTCGCTGTGAAAGACCCCTTCCAGCCCGTGCCGTTCCAGAACCTTGTCCAGCCCGCGCCGCGACTTGCCGGTCGCCACGGCAAGCAGCGTATCATCACGCTCAAGCAATCTGTCGATCGCCTCGCGCGCGCCCGAGAAAAGCGGACCCATTTCCTTGTTCTGCGTGCGCAGGCCGACAAAGGCGTCCTTATAGGCGTCCACCAGCCGTCCCTGCTGGCGTTCATCCGTGTCCGGCACCAGCCGCTTGAACGCCTCGGCCAGTGAAAGGCCCACAATCGAAAGAACCGCCGCCCGTTCCGGCAAAGTCAGCCCTTCGGCCTGAAAGGCCAGCGCCATCGCCGCCATGATCTCGGCCTGACTGTCGATCAGCGTGCCGTCGACGTCGAAGATAACAAGACGCAGGTCACTCATCGGGCATATTGAACGGATCGACAGGGGCGTGGCCCACGACCCAGCCCACAAAATCCCAAGTGTGTTGCATATGGTCCGGCAAAGGCGCTGTGATATGCATGGTCGCCCCTGTCGCCGGATGTTCAAAGGTCAGACTTCGCGCGTGCAAATGCAGCTTGCGCCCGATTTCAGAGCCCATCCCAGCACCCCAGCCGTCGCCGAGGTTTTCCTGGCTGGACCCACCGTATTTCCCGTCGCCCACAATCGGGTGACCGATCTCGGCCATATGCGCACGCAACTGATGGGTGCGGCCCGTCACAGGGACAAGGGCGCACCATGCGGCACGGCTGGCCAGCACATCCATCACGGCATAATCACTGACCGCGCGCTTTGCCCCCTCGACCTTGTCGATGTCGTTGGGATGCACGCAGCGCATCTTTTCATTCTCGCCACCGCGCCCGTGACCGGGGGCCTTGACCAGACCGTATTTGATCGTGCCAGCGCGCGGGCTCGGCACACCTGCCACCGCCGCCCAGTAGATCTTGCGGGTCTCGCGGTGCTTGAGGTTCTCGGTCAGCTTTTTGGCCATCAGGCGCGTGCGCGCCAGCAAGAGGACTCCGGAAGTATCCTTGTCGAGGCGATGCACCAGACGGGGCTTTTCGTCGTAGTCATACATCAGCGCCTCGGAAAGCCCGTCCACATGTCGCGTCGTCTTGGACCCACCTTGCGTTGCCAGTCCATGGGGCTTGTTGATCGCGATGATATGGTCGTCCTTATAGATCACGCAGGACTGGATGAACTTTGCATCGGCCTTTGTGATCCCGCGCTTGGCCAGCAGCTTGGCCGCTTCGGTCTCTTCCTCGGTAGGCAGCGGCGGAATGCGGACCTTCTGGCCCACATCAAGGCGGGTGTTCGTTTTCACGCGGCCACCGTCCACCCGCAACTCACCCTTCCGGCACATCTTTTCGATGCGCCCTTGGGTCAGATGCGGGAACAGGCGCCGCAGATAGCGGTCAAGCCGCTGCTCGGCATCTTCAGGGCCGACGATCCGTGTTTGGACGCCACTCATGCGGCACCTCCTTTGGCAAGCCAGAGGCCCACGCCACAGGCCAGAATAGAAAGAATGACCGAGGCCAGCACATAGCCACCCGCCGCAGCGATACGTCCGCCTTCAACCAGCCGCAGGGTGTCCAGCGAGAAGGCCGAGAAGGTCGTGAACCCGCCAAGCACACCCGTCATCACGAAAGGCAGCCAGTTCTGCAATTCGCGCGCGGCAAAGACGACCCAGACCACACCTATCAGGAACGAGCCGACAACATTGACCGCAAGCGTCCCGAACGGAAAAGCCACAGCCAGCCCGACCGCATAGCGCAGCACAGCGCCTAAAGCGCCCCCGAGCGCGACAGAGATCACAGATGTCATCATGCCGCCCCCATGCGGGTTTCGGGACTGATCGTCAAGTCTTGCCCCGCTTAGCGCGCAATCCGGCGAAGTAATCGACCCGCTTTTTCAATTCGCGCTCAAAACCGCGATCGACAGGGGTGTAGTAAACGCCGCGCTTCATGGTTTCAGGGAAGTAGTTCTGCCCGCTGAAACCGTCTTCGGCATCGTGGTCATAGGCGTAGCCCGCCCCGAACCCCTGCTCTTTCATCAGTTTGGTCGGCGCGTTGAGGATATGCGCCGGAGGTGGCTCTGATCCGGTCTGCTTGGCTGCTGCCATCGCGCCTTTGTAGGCCACATAAGCCGCGTTCGACTTGGGCGCGAGTGCGAGATAGGTCACTGCCTGTGCCAGCGCCAATTCTCCTTCGGGACTGCCAAGTCGCTCATAGGTCTCCCAGGATTGCAGGCAGATCACCTGCGCCTGCGGATCGGCCAGACCGATATCCTCAACCGCCATGCGGGTGATGCGACGGGCGAGATAGCGCGGGTCCTCGCCCCCTGCCAGCAT
>CAXQAV010000188.1:0-4324 GCA_964221795.1 Luminiphilus sp.
GGGGTTGCGCCGAGATCAAGGGCTGCCTCTTCGACCGAGCGGTCAAAGCTGACCAGACGCGAGCTGACCACGACCGAGACATAGCACATCGAGAAGGTCGCATGGGCTAGAACGATGGTGACGATCCCCCGATCCAAATTGATCGAGATAAAGAGCAAAAGCAGCGACAGACCCGTGATCACCTCAGGCATCACGAGCGGCGCGTACATCATCCCCGAAAACAGCGTCCGTCCATAAAACCTGCCACCGCGCACCAGCACATAGGCCCCCATCGTCCCGAGTACGGTCGCGATGAGCGACGAAAAGAAGCCGACCTTGAACGTCACCCAAGCCGCGTCAAGAAACGCCTCGTTCTGCAGCAGCTCGCCATACCATTTGGTCGAGAAGCCCGACCAGACCGTCACCAGACGGTTGTCGTTGAAGCTGTAGACAATGACCACCAGCATCGGGATGTAGAGAAACGCAAACCCCAGTGCGAGCGAGGTGGTGTTGAACCATGACATCCGCCTCATTGATCGGCCTCCATCATGCGCTGCTCGTTCCGCTGGTAAAGGACAATCGGCACGATCAGTATCAGAAGCAGGATCACCGCCACGGCGCTGGCAACAGGCCAGTCGCGGTTGGCAAAGAATTCCTCATAGAGCACCTTACCGATCATCAGTGTTTCCGACCCGCCGAGGAGCGACGGGATAACAAACTCGCCAAGCGCAGGAATGAAGACCAGGAAGCATCCGGCGATGATGCCCGCTTTTGACAGCGGCACAGTGATCCGCCAGAAGGCCTCGGTCCGCGAACAGCCCAGATCCTCGGCTGCTTCCAGCAAAGAGGCATCGAGTTTGATCAGCGTCGCATAGATCGGCAGGATCATGAACGGCAGGTAGGTATAGACGATGCCGATGTAGACGGCGGTTTTCGTGTTCAGGATCGTCAGCGGATCACTGATGATACCTGTCCACATCAGGAACTGGTTCAGCAGCCCTTCCTGGCTGATGATCCCGATCAGCGAGTAGACGCGGATCAGAAAGCTGGTCCAAAACGGCAGGATGACCAGCAGCATCAGGGTCGGCTGCCACTCCTGCGGAGCACGCGACATGCCATAGGCCATCGGGAAACCGACCAGCAGGCAAATGAATGTCGAGATCAGCGCGATCTGCACAGAAGACAGGTAGCTTTTCCAATAGAGGTCGTCAGTCGCAAGAAAAGCGAAGTTCTCGAAGTCGAGCTGGCTGAACAAATCACGGAGACCCGCCCATCCTTCTGACAACTCCAGTGTCGGCGTATAAGGCGGGATCGAGAGTGCGGTGTCCGAGAGCGAGATCTTGAACACGATCAGGAAGGGCACCAGAAACAGGCACCCCAGCCAGAAATAGGGGACCGAAATCAGGGTGAGGCGGCGGAGGTTCATCGCCGGCCCCTACTCTGCCAGAACGACACCGGCGGTGTCGGTCCAGGACAGCCAGACCGGATCTTCCCAGGTAAAGGGCAGACTTTCACGGCGGCGCTGGTTGGCGGCGGTAGCCTTGATGATCGTGCCATTTGGCACTTTGACATGGTAGGTCGACATGTTCCCCAAATACGCGATATCGACCACCTTGCCCTGCACCGCATTGCGGCGATCTTCGGGTCTTTCCGGAGTGATAGCGATCTTCTCGGGCCGAATGACGAATTTGACGCCGCCAGCCGGCACGGGGCTGGACGGAGTGCCGATGATCTCGGGCTGGCCCTCGGCCCATGCGATCGAGACCGTGTCACCGTGCACCGTTGCGTTGCCTTCGATGATATTCACGTCGCCGATGAAGTCGGCCACGTAGGCGCTGTTCGGCGCCTCGTAGATCTGGGTCGGCGTATCGACCTGAATGAGCTTGCCGAAGTTCATGACCGCGACGCGGGAGGCAACTGTCATCGCCTCTTCCTGATCGTGGGTCACGATAACAAAGGTAGTGCCGGTCTTTTCCTGAATGTCCATCAGTTCGAACTGCGTGTCCTGCCGCAGCTTCTTGTCGAGTGCGGAGAGGGGTTCGTCCAGCAAGAGCAGCTTGGGTGCCTTCGCCAGAGAACGGGCGAGGGCCACGCGCTGGCGCTGGCCGCCGGAAATCTGGTCGGGCTTGCGCTTTGCAAAGCGTTCGATCTGGGTCAGCCGCAGCATTTCCTTGACGCGTGCGTCGATCTTGTCGGCAGGCAGCTTGTCGCGCTTCAGACCGAAGGCAATGTTTTCGTAGACGGTCAGATGCGGGAACAGCGCGTAGGACTGGAACATCATGTTCACGCTGCGCTTGTTCGGCGGCACCGGCGAGATGTCCTTGCCGTCGAGCAGGATCGTGTCGGAGCTTGGTGTCTCGAACCCTGCGAGCATGCGCATCATGGTTGTCTTGCCGCAGCCGGAAGGCCCGAGTAGGGCAAAGAACTCGCGTTCGTAGATATCGACGCTCAGATCGTCGACAGCTGTGAAATCGCCGAAATTCTTGGTGACATTCTGGAAACGGATCAGCGGTTTGGCTTCGGGATCATTCCAAGGCGCGAACACGGTCTGGGGCATTGTGGTCTAGGGCTCCGGTTGGCTCAAGACGAAATAGAAAAACCCCGGCCCTTCATCAAGGGCCGGGGCTGTGTCAGGGCAATTAGGTACCCGACTTGATACGTGTCCACATACGGGTGACGAAACGCTGCGAGCGCGCGTCATACGGAGTGGTTGTGTAGAGTGTTTCCAGCGTTGCTTCGTCCGGATAGATCGCTGTGTCGCCGATCACGTCCTCAACCAGGAATTCTTTCGAGGCTGCGTTGCCGTTGGCGTAATAGACGTAGTTCGACGCCTGCGCCATGTTCTGCGCATCCAGAATGAAGTTCAGGAAGGCATGCGCGCCCTCTGGGTTTGGAGCGTCAACAGGAATCGCCATCTGGTCGAACCACATCAGCGCACCTTCAACAGGAGCGTTATAGGCGATTTCGACACCGTTGTCGGCCTCTGCTGCGCGGTCACGCGCCTGCAGAATGTCACCGGACCAGCCGAAGGCCACGCAGATATCGCCGTTGGCGAGCGCAGTGATGTATTCAGAGCTGTGGAACTTCTGCACATATGGCTGCACCGCTGCCAGCAACGGCTCAGCCTTGGCAAGGGTTTCTTCATCCTTTGCGTCAGGGTCTTCGCCCAGGTACTTCAGCGCAGCAGGGATGACCTCTACAGGGGCGTCAAGGAAGTGCACGCCGCATTCAGCGAGCTTTTCCATGTTGGCCGGATCAAAGATCAGCGCGAGCGAGTTCAATGGCGCATCTTCGCCCAGGATTTCCTGAACTTTACCAACGTTCACACCGATACCGGTGGTGCCCCACATGTAGTTGATCGAATACTGCCCGCCGGGATCGTAGGCTTCGGTCCGTGCCTGAACCACATCCCAGAGGTTGCCGATGTTGCTCAGCTGCGATTTATCGAGCGGCTGGAACGCGCCGGCTGCGATCTGGCGCTGCAGGAAGGTGCCCGATGGAACAACAACGTCGTAACCGGAGCCACCTGCCAGCAGTTTGGTTTCCAGAACCTCGTTGCTGTCAAAGACGTCATAGATCAGCTCGAGGCCGGTCTCTTCTTCGAACTTAGTGAGCAGCTCTTCGTCGATATAGTCCGACCAGTTATAGACGCGCACTTCGTCTGCCCAGCCCGCCGATGCGGTGGCAAAGGCCGCGGCCAGAATGGTCGTGGTTTTCAGATTGAGCATTCATACCTCCGTTGGGGTTTTGCAGTTATTGCAGGTTAGCTTTGATCAAAAAAATGGCCTTTGCAATCAGATTGTCCAAATTTGATAGGTTTTGACATGCAATGGCCGTTGTGGAATGCCTTAGGATAAGGGAGGCTCTGACATGAACCGCATGGTCGCGAAGAAGCCCGAGCATGAAACGATTTACGGCCAAGTCAAAGAGATGATTCTCTTTGGCGAGTTTGTGCCGGGCCAGCCTCTGACGATTCACGGACTGGCCGACCAGATCGGAACAGGCGTCACCCCGGCCCGCGAGGCGATTCGGCGTCTCACCGCCGAAGGCGCGCTGAGCACACTCGCAAACCGCCGGATCGAAGTCCCGGCGATGACCGCGCACAAGTTGGACCAGATCGAGATCGCGCGGATTTCGGTAGAACCCGAGCTTGCACGACGCGCTGTTAAGAATATGGAATTACAAGATATTATTGAACTCGAGCGGCTGGACGTCCTGATCAATGACGCGATCCTGCATGGCGATATCCGCAGCTATCTAGAAGCGACCTACCATTTTCACTTTGCGCTCTACAGCCACTCGGACGCGACGATTCTCAGGGGTATCGCGGACGGTTTGTGGCTGC
>CAXQAV010000189.1:0-5727 GCA_964221795.1 Luminiphilus sp.
AGTTCGATCACGGTGTTGTCGAGTTCGCCGGATTTCAATTTGCGGCGGAACATTTCGCGGGTGCCGTCACGCGCATCGGTGCCGGCGACGGCGGTGATCACACGATCCTCGGCGGCTTGATGCGCCTTGGCCTTGACGTCCTCGCGCATGTGTTCGCGGGTGTCGATGATCGCGGTGTCGACCAGATCGCGGATGATCTGTTCAACGTCGCGGCCGACATAGCCGACCTCGGTGAATTTCGTCGCCTCCACCTTGAGGAAGGGCGCGCGGGCGAGTTTGGCCAGACGGCGGCTGATCTCGGTTTTGCCGACGCCGGTGGGGCCAATCATCAGGATGTTCTTGGGATAAACCTCGTCCCGCAGGTCATCGCCCAACTGCTTGCGCCGCCAGCGGTTGCGGAGCGCCACAGCCACGGCGCGTTTCGCGTCCTTCTGGCCGATGATGAAACGGTCGAGTTCCGAGACGATTTCGCGGGGGGTCAGGTCTGTCATTTCCAGTCCTTAGGCATGAGATGGGGGAAGGCGGTGCAGCGGGATAAAGCCGGGCATGATCCGCAGCACGCGGGCGCGGATGCGTTCCCAGAAAGCACCCAAGAGAAGCAGCACAACACCGAGAATGAGAACAGTGAGCGCCGCACCTTCGCCGTCAAAGACGGTGGCGGCGAGGGCTACGATATAGCCGATAGCGGCAATCAGGAACGACCGGCGGTCGATGACGATTGCGACGATGGCAAAAAGGCCGAGCAGCGCCAGAAGGATCAGGTTTGATGCGGCGGTATCCTGCGTGATCAGTGACAGTGCTACGGTATTGACCAGTGCCGGTGCCGCCACCACATGCAGCCAAAACCCGTTGGCCGAGCGGCGGGTGACGCGGTGGGGGTCGCTCATGTCGAATATCATCGCGACCGCAAAGACCAGTAGGCCAAGAACCAGCGTGATCCAGGCGAATGGACCGTCGGCAGAAAGCAGGAAAAACTCACTTATGTCGTTAATCCGCCCACCGCGGCTAGCTGCAAAGACAATGGCGACCGCAAATAGGCCGACAGCAATCATCGCCATCGCAAAAGGCACACGGAACCGCCACCAGTAGACCAAGAGGGTCAGCGTGGCGAGGAACAGCGGAAACGGCACGCTGGAATAGTCATTCTGTGCGACCATGAAGGGTTCTGAGAGCCCGACCGTAAAGACGCTGGCTGAGTTGATTGCAAACATCACCGAGAGGGCAATCGCGGGGGCCACCATCCGACGCTTGCGCACGAAGTATTCCGAGAGCAGCCACAAAAGCACGCCACCTGCGATACCGGCAATGACGGTATTTCGCTGCAAGCTGCCCATGCCCATGTTGTCGCCAAGGATCAGGGCCAAAACACCTGACCACCCGATCGCGAGGATCAGCAGGCCGACAACGATGAAAATCTCGTTGAAGCCTTTGAAAAGCTCGAAAGGCTCATCCCCCACCGCGAGGTTCTCGCGAGCACCGCGGCGACTGTCGGAGAGCGCAATCAGTCCGGCGGCTTGTGCCTCGTTGATCAGGCCGCTGGCAACGGCGGCGCGGATGTCGTCGCGCGCGATCATCAGCCGATGCTTTCCACGGTGAGGTTGCCGTTTGTGTAGACGCAGATATCGGCGGCGATCGCCATCGCGTCGCGGGCGATGGTTTCGGCGTCCTTGTCCGTGTCCATCATGGCCCGCCCTGCCGCTAGCGCGAAATTTCCGCCCGATCCGATGGCGGCGATGTCATGTTCAGGCTCGAGCACGTCGCCTGCACCCGTGATCACGAACAGGTCTTTGCCGTCACTGACGATCAGCATCGCCTCCAGTTTTTGCAGGTATTTGTCCGTGCGCCAGTCCTTTGCCAACTCTACCGAGGCGCGGGCCAGTTGCCCGGGCGTGGCCTCGAGTTTCTTTTCCAGCCGTTCGAGCAGGGTAAATGCGTCCGCCGTAGATCCTGCAAAGCCACAGATCACATCCTGACCACCGGGGGACAGACGCCGCACCTTGCGGGCGGTCCCTTTGATCACGGTCTGACCAAGGCTCACCTGCCCGTCGCCCGCGATGACGACCTTGCCACCCTTGCGCACACCGATGATAGTCGTGCCATGCCAGCCGGGGAAATCTTCTTTTGCCATTGGGCGGCTCCTTCTCGCGTGTTACCGGACTATATGGCGGGCAGCGCCGTAGCAAACAACCCCGCGCCGCTTGTTCACCTGCAATCAGAGCGCTAGCTTCCGCCCATGAGCGCCCGCGATACCGTCACTTTTTATCTGCATCCCAAACTGCGTCGTCAGGCGGAGAACGGGAACCAGAACTTTATCGCCAAGGTTTCCGAGGTGCTTGAGGGCGCTAGGCTGAAGGTTGCATTCGACAGCGATGATCAGGCGGCGCGGCTGCGTGCGATGGCGCGTCTGGGGCGAAGCCTCTTTCTAATGCAACCACCAGTGAACGCGCGCGGTCTGACATTCCGCAAGACTTATCTCTATCCCTTCTGGCATATCGAGAAAGAATCCGAACGCTGGGAATGGCCTGTTGCCAGGACCGCCTTTGATCCAGGCCTTGTCGATGCGCGCAAGGCGGCGAACTTCTATCGCTTCTGGCGCAACCGCCTCTTTGAGGATGCCCCGACCGAGGCGCGGCGGGACAGGCTTGTCTTTGTTCCCCTGCAGGGCCGGCTTCTGGAGCAACGCTCGTTACAGCACGCGAGCCCGATTGCGATGCTGGAATCCGTTTTGGAACATGACACGCGGCGGCAGGTGGCTGTGACCCTGCACCCGAACGAAAGCTATACTTCCCAAGAAGAGTCCGCACTTGCGACCCTGTCCGAGAAATATCCCCGTCTTCTTGTCCTGAAGTCAGGGATGATCCGCTATCTGCAGAACTGCGACTATGTGGTGACGCAGAATTCCAGCGTCGGCTTCATGGGGCTGTTCTTTGGCAAGCCGCTGGTTCTGTTCGGCAAGACCGATTTTCACCACATTGCGCTGAATGTCGGCGAGATGGGCGCGGCGGAGGCCATAGCCGCAGCACCGCATCACGAACCGGATTATGCCGCCTATCTGTTCTGGTTCCTGCAGATGCAGGCGATCAACGCCGGACGCCCCGAGGCCAAGGACAGGATCCGCGACGTCCTGCGCGGACATGGCTGGCCTGTCTGAACGAAAAAGGGCGCCACGATGGGCGCCCTTGGTCGGATCTGTCAGTCGGATCAGATCGAGTCTTCGATCCAGCCCTGAATGGCGGCCTTTGGTGCAGCGCCTGCCTTGTTGGAAACGACTTCGCCGTTCTTGAAAACAAAGAGCGCAGGGATGCCGCGCACGCCCATCTGGGCGGGGGAGTTCGGGTTTTCGTCAACGTTGACTTTGACGATTTTGACCCGACCTGCCATTTCGTCCGACAGCTCTTCCAGAGCCGGGCCGATCTGCTTGCATGGGCCACACCACTCGGCCCAGAAATCGACAACGACGGGGATGTCGGACTGACGCACTTCGGCGTCAAAGGTGGCGTCTGTCACTGCTACGGTTGCCATCGGGGATACTCCTTGGCGGAAAAACAATTGAGTGGGGAACCTAGGTAGGCATTGGCCAATGGTCAAGACACCGAAATACGGTTCAGGGTTTCGTGAAGCAGTGATTTGGGCAATCGCATCAGTTCAGCGGTTTCGGTCCAGAGGATTGCCACCGAAACAGGCAGATCGGGGAAGATCAGCGTCAGCGCCGCATCATAGACAGCCATTTGGCGAAGCAGACCTTCGGGGATGGCATCCGGGCCGGATGGCACAAGCCGGTTCGATTTGTAGTCAATCGCGGTGACGCCCTCCGCACCGATGATCAGGCGGTCGATCGCCCCATGCATCCGGCCCAACCCCGCGATATCGGCGGTGACATCAACTTCGGTCAGCGCATCCTCTGCCCAGAGCCACTGTAGATCAGGATGCTCGAGCAGGTTGCAGACCATCGTCACGGTCGCAGCATCGCCCTCGGCCATTTGCAGGCCCAGCGCTTGCCTGCCCGCCGCAGGGGCCAGCGGCAGGTGTTCCAGCAGACGGTGGATCAGGGTGCCGCGCTTCTTGGCGGCCTCGGTATCGGTTTCGTCGGTTTCACCTGCAAGGACCTTGGCACCGCCCAGATCGGAGGGCGAAATCGTCTTTCTGCGGTCGGGCGTCGTGGCTTCATCAAAGACAGGGGGCGCAACGGTGGGCACCTCCTCGGCCTCGGTTTCCTGAAGCGGCAGCCCGTCCCAGTCGCCGGATGATACGCGCCTGACGGTCAGGTCGCCTGACGGCGCGTCATACGGACCGCGCTGGGCCATACCGTCGGCCACGACATTGTACCAGCTTTCGTCGCCGTCACCGACTTCGCCAGCCGCGCCGACAATCAGCCATTTCTCGGCCCGTGTCATCGCGACATAGAGCAGGCGCATCCGTTCCTGATCCTGTTTGACGAGCATCTTTTCGCGGAACCGGTCAACGTCTGCCGATGATTCATTCGCACGCGGTTTCCAGATGATCTGATCATCGGCTGGCAGGATATCCGCCTTGTACTCGCGCTTGCGCTTGGCGGTTTCGGGCAGGATGACGATGGGGGCCTCAAGCCCCTTGGCACCATGCACGGTCATTACACGGATGCGGTCACCCTTGCTTTCCATCTGGCGTTTGATCTCGACCTCATCGGTCTCCATCCAGCTGAGAAAACCGGTGAGGCTGGGCACGCTGGCGCTTTCGTAGGCAAGCGCCTGGGCAAGCAGGGCGTCAATGCCGTCCTCGGCCTCTGGCCCCAGTCGGGCCAGCAGTTTCTGCCGCCCGCCGTGGCGGATCAGGATGCGCTCGAGCAGGTCGTAGGGGCGCAGGAAATCAGCCTTGCTCCGCAGATCGGCGATGATGGCGTCGGTCTCGGGATGGTCCGTCGCGCGCATCGCTTCCCAGAGATAGGCCCCTTCGGCACGATGATGGGCGAGCGTGAAGAGGTCCTGTTCGCTCCACCCGAATAGCGGCGAGCGCAGGGCAGCGGCGAGGGAAAGGTCATCCTCGGGCAGGGCAAGAAAGCTGAGCAGCGCGGCAAGATCCTTGACCGCAAGTTCAGCACCGATGCGCAGACGGTCAGCACCCGCAATGGGCAGGTCTGCCTGCTTACAGGCGCGGATGATTTCGGCAAAGAGTATCGAGCGCCGCTGGACGAGGATCAGGAAATCCCCCGCCGTGATCGGGCGGCGGTGATAGGTGCCGCTGTTGCCGTTTTCCTCTGGGATGGTTTCGTTCTGAATCATCCACTTGATTTGCGCGGCGACCCGTTCGGCCATGAGGACGTTGTGGTCTGTGGCGCTGGGCTGGTCGACGGGTTGATACCAGATCCGGTCGTCCGGCTTTTCTTCCTTTTCGATCACCTCCCAAAGGTCCACCCGCCCCGGCATCGCATCCTTGAAGGCGATGTGGGACAGGTCTTGATCCATACCCGCCGCGCGATCACCGGTGAAACATTTGTCAACCACAGAAAGGATCGCCTGTGCGGAGCGGAACGAATGGTCGAGTGAGGTCACTTGCAGCTTTTGATCGATGGCTTGCTGCGCGCCTTTGAAATATTCGCGCATCTCGTCGAACGTGTCTGGATCAGCGCCCTGAAACGAATAGATCGACTGCTTCTTGTCGCCGACCACAAAGACCGTGCGCTCGCGGTCGGCGCGCGCGCCCTCGCCTGCAGCAAACTCCTGCGTCAACTGCCGGATCACGGCCCATTGG
>CAXQAV010000190.1:0-14546 GCA_964221795.1 Luminiphilus sp.
AATGTTTTCATGCGCTTCCCCTCTTTGGGGAACCAGTTGAACTTACGCAGCCTACTCAGAATTAAGTCCATGAACATGAGCACAAACATGAAGTGGCGGAAAAACAGGTAGATGAACAATGCGCCGAGGATAATTCCTGCTACCGTGTTGGCCGGAACAATTTCCCAACTGTTTCCGTTGGCTGAAGTAGTAACCGTGCTTTCCATCAACTCTATCCCTTTGTGTTCATGTTGACGAATACTTGAAACCAACATGACCGCAAGAACTCATCCCACCGAATTTTTGAATTGCAGTCATTGGCGCAGCTGCAGCGAAATGGCGCTTCGTCCCGCATCCCTTACGTTCGATGATGGTTGGTGGCTGCACCTGCGGCGAAGGTCTGCTCATTTCCTCTCGTGCAGCATGGAATCGCCGCCCAGTCCGCCGAAACCAAGACTTTGCAAATGTCGCTCTCTGCGCTTCGCCGACATCGGTGCCAAGCGCGGCATCGCCTTCCCCAACTGGGCAACTCGAAGGTCCGCTCTAGGAAAATTACAGCTTAAGCGGCGCTTTCGTTGCTCCAGGTACGAATGTCGCGACTTGGCTGAGCCTGATCGTAAAGACCGTGTATCTGGTGTTCAGGTCTTGCAAGCGCATCGAAAATGTCGAAATGGTGTTTGTCCGGCTCTTCCCAGATTGCCACCTCCGCTCCAAGCCCGGCCCACATTGACGCCAAAAGCCGATTCTGGCGTAAAAACTCGGCCCGCTCACTAGCACCGACCCAACAGCACATCCGCAGGCCTTCGGGGGGATGCAGCAGCGCCGGGCTTTCGCGCATGGCTTCTTCGACATCCAGACGCAGGCTTTCGTTCATTTTCAAACGCAAGAATGGCCGCAAATCGCTTAGGCCGGATATCGGGATCACCATCGACAACCGACTTCGCGCTTGCTCCGACAAGGTGGAGCCCTGGGCGCAGACCCGGGCCACCAGATGCCCGCCTGCGGAATGCCCGGCCAGGACAATGGGGCCCTCTACCTGCGCAGCCGCCGTGTCCACTGCCTGTGCGATTTCGCGGCCTATGTCGGTGATGCGAACCTCCGGGCAAAGAGTGTAGCCCGGCATTGCAACCGCATAGCCATGCGCCAGAGGCCCTGCCGCCAGATGGGACCAATAGCTGCGGTCCAAGGTGTGCCAATAGCCGCCGTGAACAAAGACAAACAGTCCGCGCGGCTTACCTTCAGGCAAGAACAGGTCAAAGCGTTGCCGCTGACCGCTCCCATAGGGCTGATCAAGGACCGCGCGCCCCAATTCCGTCATGTCCTGCCGGAACTTTGCTGCGGGCGCGACCCAGGCGTCCGGCCAGCGGTCGCTGCGGTGGATATGTGAAGCATTGGAATAGGCACGATCCCAATCGTCGATTTTGTAAAACATGAACAGTTCCGTTTTTGCGCCGCCCCTGCGTGGGGTGAAGCAGGACCCAATGGCCCTGCCCTGGTGTTTTTCCGATCCGGTTTCAGTTCCGGTCCACGCCCAGTTCTTCGGCAACCTCATCCAGTTGCTCCTGATAAAAGGCAACCGCTGCGTCCGCATCCACGCCTTTTGCTTTTGCGTCTTCGGTCCACTGGTCCCAGATCGGCGCAAGCCGCTCCTTCATCTCGTCCAGATCGGCGCCGGTCAGTTCGATCCGCGTCAGCCCGCCCGCCATCAGCTCATCAATTGCTTTCGCGTTATGCGCCTGCCAGACAGTGGCGAACTTGCTCACCATCGCCTCACCCGACAGCGCGTTGATCGCCTCTTGATCCTCGGGGCTGATGCGGTTCCAAGCAGCATCGCCGACAACGATGAACTGGCTGGAGGCGGCAAAGCCGCCTGGTACGGTCATCACAACCGGCATGTGCTCAGACATGTTGAAGTCAAGCACGGTGCCATAGGTCTGGAACATCCCGTCGATGATCCCGCGGGAAATCTGGTCATAGGCCTCGGTCAGCGGCGAGGAGATCGACACCAGCCCCAGCTTTGTTGCGATCTGTTCGACAATGGCACCCGGAACACGAATGCGCAGGCCATCCAGATCGTCGACGCCTTCCACGCCAGCGCGTGTGAACAGCTGATAAGAGCCCGGAACCCAAAGGCCCAGCAGATGCGTGCCTTCGTGTTCATTCGCCTCCATGAAGTACTTCTGATAGGTGCGCCAGTTCGCGATCGAATTGACCTGCGCGTTCTCGGCCGTAAAGGGCAGTTCGACCATTTCTGTCAGTTTGAACCGCTCCGGCGTATAGCCGTGGACGCCAAAGGCAATGTCGGCGACACCGTTGCGCACCATGTCAAAATGCGCGCCCGGCGCCCCAAGGGCAGGCAGGATCTGCACGGACACCCGGCCTTCAGTCGCGGCTTTGACCTCTGCGGCCCAGGGCTCGATCATATCAGTCAGAATTGGGTGGGTCGGCGGCAGCCAGTTGGAAAAGCGCAGAACCACGTCCTCTGCCAATGCAGATGTGGCGCTGGCCAAAAGGGTCAGGCTTGAAACTGCGGCAATGAAATTGCGTCTGATCATAGTCTAGTCTCCGTGTTGGTTTTGTTATGTTTTTTCTATTCTTTAGGGGTCCTACATCAGCCTCGGCAGCCATAGGGCCAGACCGGGAATGAGGATGAGGAGAAGGATGCGGATCGCATCCGCCGCAACGAACGGGGTCACACCGACGAACATCTTGCGCAGTGGCACTTTGGGCAGCACCCCTTGCAGGACATAGATATTCATCCCCACGGGCGGTGTGATCAGTGCCACCTCAACCAGCGTGACAACGAGGATGCCGAACCAGATCGGATCGTAGCCAAGATGCAGGATCAGCGGAAACGTGATGGGGATGGTGAGCAGCAGCATCGACATGCTTTCCAGAACGCAACCCAGGATCAGATACATCGCCACGATCACCAGCATCATGGCCCATGCAGGGAGGTCGAGCCCGGCAACAAAGCTGTTCAGGGCCGCGGTGAAGCCTGCAACGTTGATGAAGTTGCCAAAGACCTGCGCCCCCACCAGAACAAAAAAGATCGACGCGCTCATGATCGCGGTTTGTCCAAGGGTTGGCAGAAAGCTCCACAACGTCAATTTGCGCCGCCAGACAGTGATCGCCAAAGCGCCAACAGCACCAACGCCCGCGGCTTCGGTCGGGGTGAAGAAATTCCCGTAGATCCCGCCGATGACAAGACCGAACAGCAAAATGACGGATCCGACCGCACGCAGCGCCACCAGCCGTTCACGCCAACTGCTGCTGTCACCGGCTGGACCCGCTGACGGGTTCAATGCGGTCGTAACGACCACCGCGCCCACATATAGCAGCGCGCCCAGCAGGCCTGGCAGGATGCCCGCGATGAACAGCTTGCCGATGTCGGTCTGGGTCAGGATGCCGTAGACAATCAGGACGATGCTGGGCGGGATCATGATCCCCAGGGTGCCCGCCGCCGCGATGGAGCCGGACGCAAGGGAATCGTCGTATCCATAGCGTTTCATCGATGGATAAGCGACGCGGCCCATGGTGGCCGAAGAGGCAAGGCTGGAGCCGCAGACAGCTGCAAACATGCCACCCGCGATGATGGTGGAAATCGCCAATCCGCCGCGCCGGTGACCGACAAAGCGATAAGCCAGATCAAACAATTCCTTTGATATCTCTGCCCGACTGATCAGGTTACCCATCAGCATGAACAGAGGGATGACCGACATGTTGAAGTTGTGGACCGTGCGATAGGCCGTATCCGCGGCCATGTATCCGGCCGGCCCCCAATCCACGATCCAGGCGAAACCGCCGACGCCAATCGCCAGCATCGCCAGGGCAATCGGCACCTCCAGAAACAGCAGCAGGAAAAGCAGCGCCAACGCGCAGAGCATGACCGTCATCAGACTTCTCCCATACCCTCGGAATCCGGTGCCTTGCGACTGAACGGCAATACAATGGCGGACACCATGCACATCGCAGCCGCGAACCACGCAAACGGCGCCAGCGGGAAGCCTGCGAAAATTGCCCGCGCCCCGGCACTGCTCATCTGATTGCCAAGCCGCAGCAAGTGCCAGGCAAAGAACAGGTAGACTGCGACGCCGACGCCCCGGCTCAAGGCCATGAACAGAAGATCCACCCACCGGTAGCGGTCGGCGACTGTCCGAAAGAGCGTCACGCGCACATGTTCCTGACGCAGCGTGACAATCGGCAGCGCCGCAAAGACCATCGCACCAACGGCGATTTCAGTGATCTCATAGGCGCCGGGGATCGGATGGTTCAGGCTGCGCAGGATCACGTCCGAAAAGGACACCGCCATCAGGACAACGATGCAGAACGAAGTGAGCAAGTATAACGGAAACAAAATCCTGGAGGCGATGGTATAGGACATCACACCTCCTCTCGAACAGCGGACAGATTACGGATCATGCTCCGTGAACCTTGTCAGCCGGGTTTGTGTTGAGATTGTACTTCATGATCTTGCCATGCCGCCCATTGCGGTCCCCTTCGAGCCCGTAAACGGGACCATTGGGCCCCGCTGCCTGGTCCAGCACGGCAGCGATCGCCGCACGGTCCTCGGCATCGAGGGACACTTTGAACACCTCGAGCGTCTTGGGCAGGTGGCGCGCGTAGCGCGCGCCGACTATGGCGCCCGCGACCTGCGGCTGGTCCAGCACCCAGCGGGTTGCGATGGTAGACAGCGCAACGCCGTGCTTGTTTCCGATGTCCTGCAACACCTGGAGCAGAGACTGGAACAACTCCCATGATCCGAATTCATCTATGATGAGCCGATACTTGATGAGGCTGCGGTTCTCGAAGGTGAAGCCCGGATCGGGCTTGCCGAGCCAGTTTTCGGTCAGAAAGCCCCCTGCCAATGTGCCATAGCACAGGATCTGAACATCCCGGCGCGCGCCCCAATCTGCAAAGGTCCCGGCCGGCCTGCGGTCCAGCAGCGAATACTGCACCTGCGCGGACACCACGTCGAACCCCGCGTCAATGAACTGGTCCATGACCGGAGCATCCCAGTTGGTCGCTCCCAGGTTGGCGATCTTGCCTTTGCGCTGGCATTCTTTCAGCACCTCAAGCTGTTCGACCGCATTGCCCACGGCCATGTCCCACCAGAAGAATTGAACCAGCGGGATACGGTCGATCTGCAGGCGCCGCAGGGACCGGTCCACGATCGCCTCGACCTCTTCCGGCCGGATGTCCGCCAGGCGCGACAGGTCCGGGACCAGTTTGGTGTGAACCACCACGCGATCCGCCACCTCGGAACCACGGCGGCGCCGGACATCCGCGATGAAATGGCCGATCATCTCTTCAACGCCGGTATAAATGTCTGCGCAATCGAACGTCGTGATCCCGGCGTCAAGAAAGGCTTCCATGTCTGCGATAGCATCCTGCTTTCGCACCTCCCCGTGGCCGCCGGCCAGCTGCCAACCGCCCTTGATGATGCGGGACATGCGGTGGCCGGGGCGCAGTTCTGCAGTTTCCACGGTCATTTGTCTTCCTTCCAATAGGGCGTGCCGCGCTGGTCCGGCAGGCCTGTTGTGGCCGCATGAGAAAACCAGCGCTTGTTTTCGCGGTGAATACGCAGCCGCCCGCCGCAATGCGGATCCGGGCAGGCGACCTCGGCATCGGTCGTCATCCAATCGTCGGCATCCGTCTCTCGCTGCTTGGCCGCAAGCAACGACAGAACCGACGACAGGGCATACATCGAAATCCGGGTGTCCTGATCAAACACAAGGTTCTCGCCGACAACGCGGAAGGCCTCTCCTTCAACATGCCGGCACACCGGTGTCCGTCCGTCCAGCACGGTCTCAACCTTCAGATCGTAGAGCCAGAAACCCCGCTCTTTCTTATCCTCCATACCGCGCCTTTCCATGCTTGACCGACTCCACTGTGATGTGTGATATTTTATCAAAGATACGTTTCTAAGCTGTCAAGGGCGAACATGAGCACACCGATCATTCCCCGCATCGATCCCCTGAAACTGCGTGAAAATGTCTATTTTTCACTCCGCGACGCCTTCACCCGCGGCGCATTTGCCCCTGGCGACGTGCTGAGCCTGCGCTCTTTGGCCGATCAACTCGGGGTTTCCATGACCCCCGTGCGCGAAGCGGTGCGGCGGCTGGTAGCGGAGGGCGCACTTGTCGATACGCCATCGCGCACCCTAATGGTTCCAGCTTTCGACGCGCGGCGCGCCGCAGACCTGAAGGCCGCGCGGTTGGCGCTGGAAAGCCTGGCTTTGGACCAGGCGATGGACCGGATCAATGATGCCGACATCGACCAGCTTGAAGAGATCCTGTCGCGGCCTTCGACCAGCACGACAGGACAGCCCGACCTTGTCGCAAATCACGACTTCCATCAAATGCTGTACGGCTTTAGCCAGTCAGAGATCCTGCTGCCGATGATCGAGGCTCTTTGGCTTCAGTATGGCGCATATTTGAACCTAATCATCAGCACCCCCGCCTCAAGTGAGATCGACGAACACGCGCATCACCGCGCGCTTATCGCCGCCCTGCGTGAGGGACGCAGAACCGACGCACATGCTGCACTGAAGGCTGATATCACCCGGTCGTTTCATATCTTACTGCCCTAGGTCAGCCTCTGAATTATGTCTTCCTGCCCTTTTTATGGACCGGAACGGGGCACAACGAGGATGTAAAGCAGCTTAAGCCGCTCGGCGCGGATACGCCGAGCGCAGAGGTGGTCTTCGCTCCGGCCGAAGGCAAGATGGAGACGCAGCAGGTTCTGTTCGGACCGATCGACGGCATTGAATTGCGTTGATGCTGGCACGCTGTGCGGGCCTGACCCCAAAGGGGTCGGAATAAGCGCGCAATTTTTCGCGGTGCTTGTTTATATCGCTGAAGAAAACGATGTGGTCAGTTGCTTAATATCCGCTCTTGCGCCCAGGCGGACTGCGCGTTCGCGTTAGCAGCGAAATCACATTCTCCGCCGTTGCACACTCCCGCTTCCAGCCTATTGCGAGACTCCACCTGGTTATCGTGGGCTGCAATGCAGTCAGGAAGTGCCTTTATTCGTGCGACTTTGTGAATGCGCCTCTCAACTCTGTACAATCATTTTTGCAACGAGTTCTGCCGCATTCTGGACACCGAGCTTCTTCATGACGGAGCTGCGATGAACTTCTACGGTTCGAGGGGATATTCCCATCGCAAGGCCCGTTTCCTTGCTGGTGAAGCCATTTACAATATGTCGGGCAACCTCGCGTTCTCTGGGCGTTAATGTGGAGGACGTCGACGGTCGGGTTTCCAAGTGATCGAACGTCCAAACCATCAATCGAAAGGGATCGGTCGGGGTCAAAGTCCGTCCTGACGCTCGGGTCCAGATGACCTCACCGCTGCGGCATTGCATGAAGCGCTCGTCCGTATAACGCGGCCGACCATCCAGCCAGCGCCGCCAACGGGAGCCTGTCTTTTCGTAATCGACACTTGAGGGGTAGAGGATGCGGATTGATTGTCCTTCAAGTTCATCGCGGGACCAGCCAAAAATGCGCTCCACCTCCGTATTCACAAGCTGAATTTTGCGATTCGACAGCACCATTAGGCCGATCGGAGCGTCCATGAACCCCGTCAAAATAAGGTCGGACTCCGAAATCTGGTCGTAATCCATGGGCCGCTTCCTTTCTCTGCACCTGCATCTACGTAGTACATACGTATTTTTATACGTAGTTCCACGGATAGCTGAGATATTTTTTTTCCAGCACCTTTGTTCCCGGAGGACATTACATGACCCAGGAAATTTATATCACAGGCTCTGGCCACACTCGGTTTGGCCGCCTCGATGCCACGCTCGAAACGCTGATCGTCGAGGCCGCGCGTGAAGCACTGGAGGAAGCACAGATTCCGCCGGCTGAAATCGACGCCATTTTTCTCGGCAACTTCAATTCCGGACTTGTGCCTGACGGGTTTGCCTCCTCACTCATTCTGCAGGCGCATCCTGACCTGCGCTTTACACCTGCTGCGCGCTGCGAAAACGCCTGCGCCTCGGGCGCGGCCGCGATTCATGCCGGGCTGAACGCCATTTGGGCGGGCCAGGCACGGAACGTTCTGGTGGTTGGCGCCGAAAAGATGACGCACCGCTCCACGCAAGAGGTTACCGCCGCCCTGGCGGGTGCGGGATATCAGAATAATCCGGCAGAAGCGGCCCTGAGTTTTCCGCAGGTCTTTGCCCTTGCGACTGATCAATACGCGGAGCGCTATGGCGATCCGCTGGATGCGATGGCGCGTATTGCGGCAAAGAACCATGAAAACGCAATGAAAAACCCGCTGGCCCATATGCACAAGCCGCTGGCCTATGAGGTGTGCCGCGAGGTGAGCGAGAAGAACCCGCTTATCGCACCGCCTTTGCGGCTGAGCGATTGCTCTTTGATCACGGATGGGGCCGCTGCGATTATTCTGAGCGCCTCTGACGCCCACGCTGCGGATGCAGTGGCCCGCGTGCGGATTGCAGCCGCCGAGCATGTGTCCGATTTCCTTCCGATGAGCCGCCGCGATTTCGTGGCATTCGAAGGGCCGGAGCGCGCCATTCGCGCGGCCTATGACGCGGCCGGGATTACGGTTGCAGATCTGGATTTCGCAGAAGTCCACGACTGTTTCACCCCGGCGGAGCTGCTGATCTATGAAGCGATGGGGCTCACCCCCAAGGGTCAGGGCGCGCAGGCGCTGGAGCAGGGCACCGTCTATGCGGACGGGCGCACTCCGGTAAACTTGTCCGGCGGTCTCAAGGCCAAGGGACACCCGGTCGGTGCCACCGGCGTGTCGATGCATGCACTGGGGTTCCGGCAATTGACCGCGCGTGCTGGAGGGATTCAGCGTGCCGGTGCCGAATGGGGGCTCGCGTTCAACATGGGCGGCGCGGCCGTCGCAAATTACGCAACCATTTTGCAAGCCGATCGCGCCTGAAGATCACCCGGGAACTGCTAAAACTATGAATATCGCAAATTGGCTGTATCAGACCGCCTTGTCCTGGCCCGCCCGGCCGGCACTCTATCAGGGGGACGTCCTTCGCCAGACCTATTCCGACTTGTTGCAGGCGGTCTGCAACCGGGCCGCCTGGCTGCGTGACCAGCATGGCATCCGCAGCGGTGACCGGGTCGCGGTATTTGCCAGAAATGCGCCGGAGTATATCGAAGTACTGCATGCCTGCTGGTGGCTCGGGGCTGTTGTTGTCCCCGTCAATTTCAAACTGCACCCCCGTGAAGCCGAGTGGATCATCCGCGATGCCGCTGCGGCGCTGACACTGACGGAAAGCGGAACGGTGTTTGCGGCTGAAGACGGCATCGCCGAGGCAAAGCTTGCAGCACCGGTTGCAAATCAGGGCAAGATCACCGCGCCCGAACCGGTCTGTACACAGGCGCTCGCATGGCTGTTCTACACCTCGGGTACCACCGGCACACCCAAGGGAGTCATGCTCAGCCATGACAACCTGCGGCACATGACCCTGTGCTATGCGCTGGATGTCGATGCCGCCCAACCCGATGATCACATGCTTTATGCCGCGCCCATGTCCCACGGTGCAGGGCTTTACATGTTCGCGCAGATCCGCGCGGGCGGCGCGCATCTCATCCCTGCGTCGTTCGGGTTTGACTGCGAGGAGATCATTGGCCTCGCCGAAACCCGCGGCAACCTCGTGTTCTTTGCGGCGCCAACAATGGTCAAACGCTTGATTGCCGCTGCGAAACAGCAGGGCTACGCGGGGGACGGCATCCGCACCATCATCTATGGCGGCGGGCCGATGTATGCCCATGACATCGACGAGGCGCTTGCCTGTTTCGGTTCGCGTTTCGTGCAGATCTACGGACAGGGCGAATCTCCCATGACAATCTCTGTGCTGTCGCGCGATCTGGTCGCGGATCAGACCCATCCGCGCTGGAAGGCGCGGCGAGCCTCTGTCGGCATTGCGCAAGGGGCTGTGAAACTGGCGGTTCTGGGCACCGATGGAGAGGTTTTGCCAGCGGGTCATACCGGGGAAATCTGTGTCCAGGGCCCAACCGTGATGACTGGCTACTGGCAAAACGAACCGGCTAGCGCGCAGGCGTTGAAACAGGGTTGGCTGCACACCGGCGATCTGGGCCATCTCGACGAAGACGGCTTTCTCTACCTCACCGACCGCTCCAAGGATGTCATCATCTCGGGTGGCACCAACATCTACCCGCGCGAGGTCGAGGAAACGCTTCTGGCCCACCCTGCGGTCTTTGAAACAGCCGTCATCGGCGAACCGGAGCCGGACTGGGGCGAGCAGGTTGTTGCATATGTCGTGTTTGAACCCGGCAGCAGCGCCAGCGAGGCCGAGCTTGACAGCTGGTGCCGCCAGCATATCGCCGCCTTCAAACGCCCCAAACGCTATGTGGTCGTCCCGGAGTTGCCCAAAAACAGCTACGGCAAGGTCTTGAAAACCGATCTGCGCTGCCGCACAGGAGCCGAGGCCGCCCCCGCATAAGCCCAAGCGAATTTTTCCGGGCACGAGGAGCCCGATTCCAACGGAGGAGAACACAATGAAAAGACGCGACTTTCTGAAAAGCTCAGGCGCTATGGTCGGCGCGGGGTTGATCGCGGGGCTGCCCGGCCTTGCCCATGCCGCAACCTCTCTGAAATTTGACAGCTATGTCAGCGAAACCGCCGGCCCGTCCTGGATCGACCGCTGGTTCCTCGAAGAGCTTGCCAAGCGCAGCAATGACGAGATCGGCATCAAATACTACTGGGCCGGCAGCCTCAACAAGGTCGGTGAGCACCTGGGCGCGGTGCGCGACAGCACCAGCGAGATGACCCTGATCTCGCCGGGCTATTATCAGGCGGAACTGCCGGTCACGCGTGGTCTTGAATGGTATTTCCGCATGGAACGCGCCGACGAGCTGCAACTGGTGTGCCGTGACGTCTTCGAAAACTTCGCGCCGCTGCGGCAGGAATGGGAAGACCGTCACCGCAGCAAGGTGCTGTACTGGACCAACTGGAACTACGCGCCTCTGGTGATGCGCGATCCGATCAGCTCGATCGCCGATATCAAGGGCAAGAAGATCCGCGGCTACGGCGTGGCCACCGATGTGATCGAAAGCCTGGGCGGCATTGCCGTTCCGATGGCCGCGGGCGAGGTCTACCAGGCGCTCGAACGCGGGGTTCTCGACGGGGTCTACGGCTTCGATTTCGTCACCGCTGTCGCCTACAAGCTGCATGAGACCGCGCCGAATTTCTACGACATCGGCGACGGCCCGCATGCGCCTGCCGCCACCATCATGAATCGCCGCGTCTGGGAGGGTCTGCCCGCCGAACACCAGCAGATCTGCACCGATCTCGCCGATGAGCTTTATGGCGGAAAATTCACCGAGATCTACAACAAAGTGCTGACCGACTACGTCCAGAAAGCGCAGGCAGAAGGCGTGGTGCTGTCCTCCCTGCCGGACGACGAAAAGCTGCGCACCAAGGCCGTCGTGCAGCCGGAGCAGGTCAACAAATGGGTCGACACCGTGGCGCGCCCCAACGGCATCGACGGCGCGGCCATGCAGGCCGTTGTAGAAGAGGCGATTGCCCGTCACGCGGGCACCGGGGCGATGAAACGTCCGGTCGAAATCGCGGTGGGCCTGTAGGCCGATGCTGGCGCGGCTGAACCGCCTGGTCGACGGGGTTTCCCGGATCACATCATGGGTGGCGCTGGGGTTCCTCGCCTTCATGATGCTGGCCATCACAGTGGATGTGGTGGCCCGCGCCGCCCTGGGACGCTCTGTGCCCGGGCTGTTTGAAATGACGGAAATGTCCATGGTGATGGTGGTCTTCATGGGGCTGGGCGCAACCCTGCTTGATGACGGACACATCCGGGTCACCATGCTGACCGATGCGCTGCCCGGTCCGTTGTCGCGCGCAAGCACGGCCCTGGCCTGGCTGTTTGCCGCGCTGACCTTTCTGATGCTGGCCTGGCCCGCGACGCTTGAGGCGGCATATTCGTTTTCGATCCGGGAGTTCCGCTGGGGCTATTTTCAGGTGCCGATCTGGTGGGCAAAGATCGCGGTCGCCGCGGGGCTTTGGTTTGCTGCGCTGCAGGCCGCTCTGCACAGCCTGCAGATCGCGCTGAAGCAAACCGGAGCCCAGCTCGACACGCCCTCCACCGGTGCGCGGAACACGCGGCTGCACTAGCCGCCCGCGCCCGAATGGTCCCGGCGGATGCCTCCGGGACCGCGACTTTGCATTTCACAGGACATCGACAATGGATGTGACACTCATCACCCTGCTCGCCGTCGGGCTGATCTTTTTCCTCATGGCCCTGGGCACCCCGGTCTTTGCGGCACTGGCCCTGTCGGGGGCTTTCGGCATCGTCATGGTGGAAAACCTGGGCTTCCTGCTCGCGCGGTTGAAGTCGTTTTCCTTCAGCCACACCGCCAGCTACGCGCTGACGGTCATTCCGCTCTTCATCCTCATGGGGGCCTTCGCCCATCATGCACAGGTCGGGAAACGGCTGTTCTATGTGGCAAATAAATGGGTGGGGCATCTTCCGGGTGGGTTGGCGATGGCCAGCATCCTGACCTCCGCCGGCTTTGCCGCGACCTCCGGCTCCTCGGTGGCGACGGCGGCCACGGTCGGGGCGGTGGCCATTCCGGAGATGAAAGAAAAGGGCTACGATCCGCGCCTTTCAGCCGGGGCGGTGGCTGCCGGCGGCGTGCTGGGCGTGCTGATCCCGCCCTCTGTCCTACTCATCTTCTATGCCGCGCTGACCGAGGTGTCGGCTGGCAAAATGCTGATCGCGGGCTTCGTTCCAGGAGTAATCACCACGGTCGCCTTCATGATCGGCGTGGCCGTGATCGGCCGCCGAGTTCAAACCCGCTCCACCCGTGCCCCCAAGGCAACCTGGGCAGAGCGGCTGTCGTCGACCACACAGGCCTGGCAGGTGCTGGTCCTGTTTTTGATCGTGCTCGGGGGCATATATCTCGGTCTCGTCACCCCGACCGAAGCCGGTGCGGTCGGCGCGCTTGCGGCCCTGCTGATGCTGGTTTTCGCCCAATCGGCACGCGGGCGTCTCGGCCATGCGCTCTCCGAGAGCTTCCGGTCTACCGCCACCACCACGGTGATGATCCTTTTCACCATGATTGGCGCGGGCATCTTCAGCTTTTTCCTGACGTTGGTGCAGGTGCCGCAGATGATCGCCGGCGCCGTCACCGAAAGCGGTATTCCGCCCCATCTGATCGTCGCCGTTCTTCTGTTGCTTTACATCCCGCTCGGCATGTTTCTCGATGCCTTCTCAATGATGGTGATCACGCTGCCCATCGTGTTTCCCACTGTTTTAGGGCTGGGCTTCGATCCGATCTGGTTCGGTATCCTCTGCGTCAAAATGTGCGAAATCGGGCTGATCACCCCGCCCGTCGGCCTAAATTGCTTCGTGATCGCTGGCATTGATCGAGATACCCCGCTGCCCGACGTGTTCCGGGGCGCGCTCTGGTTCGTGGCAATTGAGATGGTGACTGTAGCCCTTATCTTTGCCTTCCCCTCCATCATCACCTGGATGCCCGACACAATGATGGCCCCGTAGCCGATGCGCCCTAAGAAGATGTTTGCCCCCTCTTTGCAGGTGCAACGCCACTCCTGCAAAGGGGGGCCTCCATAGCGGGATGTGATCGCACTGACCTACCCTAGAAAAGGTGGCCAGCTTCACTCTGGAACGGTGGGGGGGTTAGCGCGCTGCTGAAAACACAAGATGCTAATGGTACTGATAGAGGTAATCATCCTTGGCTTTGCACCGGAGGGCCCTGAAGAGGAGGTAGCTAGCACCCTTTTGAAAGAAACCGACCATTTGGAACCACGGGCTACGCCAGTTTCGCCTAATTCCATGCAAAAAGCTCCTCCAACCCATTGACCTTTTGATCGCGGATGCGGGCGAGCTCTTAGCCCAGCCAAAGGCTGACAACCCCGCGATGCCGTTGCGCATGTCTGTGACGCCGAAGACAAGATACTCCCGAGCACCAGTTCCCGGGCCGATCATGCTGCCTCCACTCCGTGGATCAGCGGGTTCGCCCCCCCCCTGCTTCCAGATCACTGGGAAACCGGAGGCACCGCCCGTTGACCAGGCTCAGCTCAGCTTGAACGGAACGGCTGGCAACCGGCAAAAACGCGCCCCCTCTGTCATCCTGCGAGAAAATTCTACCTCCGCATCCCCTCAAGATTGGAACGATTACCGGTAGAAACGGAAGAAAGACTGAAGCGTTTCTATGAAGAGCCAGAAATTGACTGGTATTACAACGACCAGTAAGCGCGAGCCGGACCAGTCAGATCAGCCTTCCCACTACTAGACGCCACAATTTTTATTGTATGATAATTTAACACCATTGATAATATCATTGACAGGTGCATTGATTCATCATACCAAACCAGCGACGTTGCGGACGTAAGCTGCAGTGTCGATGGAGGGTTCGGTGGACAGATCAATCAACAAAGCGTTGAAACGCGACAGCCTGAACAGGTCGGCTAAGGGATCCGAAATGTTGGAAACTCTCGGGCGCCGCATCGTATCGGGTGAATACGCCGTCGGTGAAACCCTTCCGATCGAGGCTGAGCTGATTGAAGAATTTTCTGTCA
>CAXQAV010000191.1:0-8687 GCA_964221795.1 Luminiphilus sp.
CCATCCTTTTCAACAGTGCGCTGTGCAACAACCTGCAGGTTTTCGAGCGAAAGAACGGTGACAGGAACCTGACGGCCGTCTTCCATGAAAAGCCGGGTCATGCCGACTTTCTTTGCGATAAGTCCGGTACGGAGCATATGAAACCCTCCTTATACGGAAATCTGAACGTCAACACCGGCAGCCAGGTCGAGCTTCATCAGCGCGTCCACGGTCTGTGGTGTCGGGTCCACGATGTCCAAGAGACGCTTGTGTGTGCGGATCTCGAACTGGTCGCGGGATTTCTTGTCGATGTGAGGTCCACGCAGAACGGTGAACTTCTCGATCTTGTTCGGAAGTGGGATTGGCCCACGGACAGAAGCGCCTGTGCGCTTGGCTGTGCTGACGATTTCCGCTGTACTTGCGTCAAGTACCCGATAATCGAACGCCTTAAGGCGGATACGGATGTTTTGGCTCGCTGCCATGTCATCACCCTTTATCACAGGGTTTAGATCGGAGAGGAGGACACTGGCTCATCCAGAACCCTCATCGCGTCTTTGGTCCAACGTAAAAGGGCGCGTGAAGGCGCGCCCGTTGGATGGGGGGCGTATATGGGGAGTCGGAGGGTGTGTAAAGGGGGGTTAGGCCCCTGCCTGAGCAACCTTTGTGATTTATTGCACGCGCAGGCTAGAACCCAGCGGGCCGGAACGATCGCTATCACCTGTCGGGCAAGCAATCGGCCATACCCAGGGCTTCCCGCGTGATTCCCTCAACAGCAATGCCCGGGAATCAAAGGACCACGGACATCAGACGAGCAATTGATGGGGCTTTCGCATGCGCCACGCAGAGAGCCGCTCCAGCTTCCGCACACATCAACGCACGGCCATTACCCGCCAGACCCGCGCAGATCAGAGACCAGAATGCCATCGCGTGGCAATGACCCAGGCGGGACCATGGTGATCCGGCTGCGCAGTTTGAACGTCTCTTGCACCAAGGTTTCGAAGTCCGCCGCGCTGCCGGAAATGCATTCCAGTTTCACGTCGATCAGGTCGGTCTTGCCGTCATGCGACACTTCAACCCGCGCACGGCTGATTGCAGCGGTATCTGCCACCCTGCGCGACACCTGTTCGGGGCGGATGAACATCCCCTTGACCTTGGTTGCCTGATCCGCGCGGCCCCGCCAGCCTACAATGCGTGGACGTGTCTCGCCGCCCGGGTCTGCGTCGGTCGCAAAAGCGCTGAGATCCCCTGTCGAGAACCGGATGACCGGATAGGCGGGGTTGAGCACGGTCACCACAACCTCGCCGATTTCGCCCGCGGCAAGCGGCGTGCCAGTTCCGGGCGAGACGATCTCGACGATCACATCGGCGTCGATCACCATGCCATTGATGCAATCCGCCGTTTCATAGGCAATCAGCCCGACGTCAGCGGTGCCATAGCACTGCCGGCAGAGGATGCCGCGGTCCGCATAGGCCTGCCGCACTTGCGGAAAGAGTGGGCCGGCACTGACAGCCGCCAGCCTGATCCTACTCAGGTCGCGCCCGTCTGCTACGCCGCGATCGAGGATCGTGGCCAGAAAATCCGGCGTGCCGACATAAGTTGTGACTCCCGTAGCCTCGGCCACTTCGGCCTGCTGGGCGGAATTGCCCGGACCGGTGGGCACGATCACCGCGCCGACAGCCCGTGCCGCGCTCTCGAACATCGCGCCTGCGGGGGTGAAGTGGTAGGAAAACGTGTTCAGGATCACATCCTCGGCAGTCATCCCGATCTCTTTGGCAAAACGTCCGAAGCGCCAGAAATCGCCCTCACGCACTTTGGGTTCGTAGATCGGACCAGGAGACTGGAAGATATGCGTCACGCCCGAGGGCCGATGCCCGCCAAACGGAGGTGCCTTGGCTTGGGCAGCAAGCACTTCGTCTTTGCGGGTCACCGGCAGACTGGCGAGCTCGCCGATGTCGGACAACTGCTGGTCCGGCCCGAGGATCGCATTCAGCCGTGCGAGCAGTGCGGATTGATCGGTCATGACAGCCACCTTTTGCGGCGGCGGTAGGAGCGCACGTCGCGGTAGGATTTACGGCCTTCATCAGAGAGGCCAAGATAGAATTCACGCACGTCGGGGTTCTCGCGCAGGTCCTTGGCGCTACCTTCCATCACCACGCGACCGGACTCGAGAATAAATCCGGTGTGGGCATAGCGCAGGGCCACGTTGGTGTTCTGTTCGGCCAGCAGGATCGAGACTCCCTCGACCTCATTGATGTTCTTCACGATCTGGAAAATCTGTTCAACGAGTTGCGGCGCGAGGCCCATGGAGGGTTCGTCCAGCAGGATCATCTCGGGGTTCGACATCAGCGCGCGGCCAATGGCGCACATCTGCTGCTCACCGCCCGAAGTATAGCCCGCCTGACTTTTGCGGCGTTCCTTGAGGCGGGGGAAATAGTGATAGACCTTCTCTAGGTCGGCGGCGATGGCGGCTGCACCGTCGCGGCGGGTATAGGCACCGGTCAGCAGGTTCTCTTCGACCGTCAGATGCTCGAAACAGTGGCGGCCCTCCATGACCTGCACGACGCCCATTTTGACCAGCGCTTCGGGGTCAAGTTCCTGAACCGTACGGCCACGGTATTTGATGGACCCTTTGGTCACTTCGCCACGCTCGGAATGCAGCAGATTGGAAATCGCCTTCAGCGTCGTTGTCTTGCCTGCGCCGTTGCCGCCAAGAAGGGCCGTAATGCCGCCCTTCGGGACCTGCAGGCTGACCCCTTTCAGCACAAGGATCACGTGGTTGTAGATCACCTCGATGTTGTTCACATCAAGCAGTGTCTCGGCATCGGGTTTGGGTGTGTCGAGCATGGTTTCTCTCGGCGGTGGGGGATGAAGCCGGGCGACGGCGATGCGCCGCCCGGCTTTGGTGGGTTTAGAGGCAGCCGGGCGTGATGCCGCTTTCCGCCGCAAAGGCCATCGAGTCTTCGATGATCAGCGGGCCGGTGACGTCGCTATTGGCTTCGATGTAGTCCGTCAGGGCTGTCCACTGGCCTGCGCTGGCGTTCCACTGCTGCACGATGCCCAGACCGGAGCCGCCGTGGTTATCACAAGAGACCGAGAATGCCGGGCCAACGCCTGCCATGCCCAGTTCTTCCATGCGGGCATCGGTGATTTCGAGAGCCTCCATGCCGTCGCGGACCATGGCAGGTGTGACGTCAGCCACGCCATGGATTTCCTGCGCCTTGGCAATCGCTTCGGCAGCCAGCATCGCTGCATACATGCCGCGGGTGTAGAGCACCGACCCGATGTTCGATCCGTCGCCTGCCGCATTGCCTGCGTCGTGAACCAGTGCTTTGATTTCCTCAAAGACAGGAAGATCGCCCACACGGTTCATGTTCAGCGACTTGTAGCCGTCGGCACCTGCACCGGCGGGTGTCACGTCATGCTCGGCACCGGCCCACCAGTTGCCGATGAAGTTCTCCATCGGAAAGCCGATGTTGGCGGCTTCCTGAATGGCGACCTGGTTCATCACGCCCCAGCCCCACATCAGGACGTAGTCAGGACGCTCGCGGCGGATTTGCAGCCACTGCGACTTCTGCTCCTGCCCGGGGTGATCGACTGCGATCTGGGTGAAGTTGAAGCCGTGCTGCTCGGACAGCACTTCCAGCGTGCGGATCGGCTCCTTGCCGTAGGCAGAGTTGTGATAGACAAGCGCGATGGTCTTGCCGTCAAGGCTGCCACCGTTCTCGTCCAGCAGGTAGTTCACCATCACGCTGGCCGCATCCCAGTAGTTGGCGGGATAGTTGAAGACCCAGTTGAAGACTTCACCGTTCGCGGCAGACGTCCGGCCATAGCCCATTGTGTGGAGCGGGATCTGATCGGCGGTAGCGCGCGGGATCAGCTGATAGGTGATCCCCGTCGAGAGCGGTTGATAGATCAGCGCGCCTTCGCCCTTGGTGGCCTCGTAGCATTCAACGCCTTTTTCGGTGTTGTAGCCGGTTTCGCATTCCAGAATGCGCACGGGCTCGCCCCCGATGCCGCCGTCGCGGGCGTTCAGCAGGTTGAAATAGTCCTGATAGCCGTCCGAGAACGGCGTGCCGCCTGCGGCGTAAGGGCCGGTGCGGTAGCTGAGGTCGGGGATGACCAGATCAGCCGCCGCCGGCGCTGCCGCCATCAGGCCGGCGACAGCCAGTGCTGACAGTTTCTTGAATTTCATCGGTTTCTCCTCCCTATGTTGATCCGATGTTGGTTTGCCCTTTTCTTTCGGGCCTAGTGTGGAAATGGCCACAAACGCAGCTTTTCCTTGGCCACGCGCCACCATTGCGCGAGGCCGTGCGGTTCTTTGACCAGGAAGAACATGATCAGGATACCGACAATCACGAGTTGCAGATGCGCGACCATATCCGTGGGCCAGCCCAAAAGATCGACACCGATCAGCTTCAGGATCACGGGCAGGCAGACCAGAAACGCCGCACCCGCCATTGACCCAAAGATCGAACCCAATCCGCCGATGATGATCATGAAGAGAACGAGGAATGACTTGTTGATGCCGAATGCCTCGCCCACTTCGACAGCGCCGAGATAGACCGAAAAGAACAGTGCGCCCGACAGTCCGACAAAGAAGGACGAGATCGCAAAGGCCGACAGCTTCGCCCCGAGCGGGTTCACCCCGATGATCTCGGCCGCGATATCCATATCGCGGATCGCCATCCATTTACGGCCCAAGGGTCCGCGCGTCAGGTTGCGGGCGATCAGCGCACTGAGCGTCAGGAACACAAGACAGACCAGATAAGTGGCCCAAGGCGCCGTTGCGGGTCCGGTGACCGCGATGCCCGCAACCGTCCGCTCGGGCGCGTTGATCTGCCCCGAGGCGGAGTAGTTGTAGAACCACGACACCTTGTTAAAGAGCCAGACCAGAAAGAACTGCGCTGCCAGTGTGGCCACAGCCAGATAGAATCCCTTGATCCGCAAGGACGGCAGACCAAAGGCTGTACCGACCGCCGCCGTGATTCCGCCAGCCAGCACGATATGGATCAGGATGCTCACATCGGGAAAGGCCGTCATCAGCTTGTAGCAGGCGTAGGCGCCCACAGCCATGAAACCGCCGGTCCCGAGGCTCACCTGTCCGGCATAGCCCGTCAGGATGTTCAGCCCGATGGCCGCAATCGAATAGATCAGAAACGGCAGCAGGAGGGCGTTTGCCAGATAGTCCGTCATGAAAAAGGGAAGGACCAGATAAGCCACGGCCAGAACAGCCCAGTAGCGGTACCGGTCAAAGGCAATCGGGAAGGTCTGGCTGTCTGCCCGATAGGAGGTTTTGAAGTCGCCGGCCTCGCGATACATCATGGCGCTGTCCTCCGGATCGGATTTGTCAGGTCACACACGTTCAATGATCTTCTCCCCGAATAGCCCCTGCGGCCGGAACACCAGAAAGATCAGCGCCAGCACATAGGCGAACCAGTTTTCGGTCGCCCCGCCGACCATGGGCCCGATCAGATATTCGAACAGCTTTTCACCCACGCCGATGATCAACCCGCCGACAATCGCGCCCGGGATCGAGGTAAAGCCGCCCAGCATCAGGACCGGCAGGGCCTTGAGCGCGATCAGGGACAGCGAGAACTGCACACCGGATTTCGCCCCCCACATGATTCCCGCGACCAGTGCAACAAAGCCCGCCAACGACCAGACCAGCACCCAGATGAAATTCAGTGAAATACCGACGCTGAGGGCCGCCTGATGGTCGTCCGCCACCGCACGCATTGCGCGGCCATGTTTGGTGTACTGGCTGAAGGCCACCAGAGACACCACCAGCACCGCGGCGACCGCCGTTGCCACAATGTCCAGCTTGTCGATGAAGAAGCCGTAGAAATCGTCGCCGCCCAGACCCGCCGTGGCGTCCTCGATCCAGCGCGAGCCGCCCTGCGGCAGGCCGAGCGCCAGTGTCTTGATATCCGCGCCCCACATCAGATCGCCCACACCTTCGAGGAAATAGGCCAGTCCGATGGTCGCCATGAAAAGGATGATGGGTTCTTGCCCGACCAGATGCCGGAACAGGAACCGCTGCACGCACCACGCAAAGCCGACCATGACCCCGACCGTCATCAGGATCGCGGCCAGCGCGGGCACATGCCAGCCGAAGTGATGGATCTGCGTGCCGAAAACGGCGTTGATCAGATGGGCAAAGGGCACATGCCCTTCCATGATGCCGACCAACGTCAGGGCTGCGAAAAGCGCCATGACGCCTTGGGCAAAGTTGAAGATGCCGGAGGCCTTGAAGATCAGCACAAAGCCAAGTGCCACAAGCGAATACATCACGCCGGCCATCAGACCGTTGATCACAACTTCGATGCCGTAAAGAAAATCAGCGGACATGTGCTTTGCCTCTGGTCTTTGGATCAGTCATGGCTCACTCCCAGGTATGCATCGATCACGTCCTGATTGTTGCGCACCTCGTCGGGCGTGCCGTCACCGATCTTTTTGCCGTAATCCATCACCACCACGCGGTCGCTCAGGTCCATGACGACACCCATGTCGTGCTCGATCAGGGCGATGGTGGTGCCGAATTCATCGTTCACGTCGAGGATAAAGCGGGACATGTCCTCTTTCTCTTCGACGTTCATGCCGGCCATGGGTTCATCCAGCAGCAAGAGCTTGGGTTCAGCCGCCAAGGCGCGGGCCAGTTCCACCCGCTTTTTAAGGCCGTAGGGAAGACGCCCCACAGGCGTTTTGCGGATCGCCTGAATTTCTAGGAAATCGATGATGTGCTCGACCTTTTCGCGGTTGGCCGATTCCTCGGCCTCGGCCTTGCCCTTCCAGATGGCCTGAGCAAGCAACCCCGCGGTCATATGGTTCAACCGCCCCGTCATGACGTTGTCCAACACGGTCATCCCCTCGAAAAGGGCGATGTTCTGGAACGTGCGCGCAATGCCTTGCCGCGCCACCTGATAGGGTTTGAGCGGCGGGCGCTTCTGCCCGTGGAACCAGACCTCGCCCTCTTGCGGCACATAGAAGCCGGAAATGACGTTCAGCATCGAGGACTTGCCCGCGCCGTTCGGGCCGATAATGGCGCGGATCTCGCCCTCGCGGATGTCAAAGCTGATATCCTTGATCGCCTCGACGCCGCCGAAACGCAGGGTGATATTGCGCAGATCCAGCATCACGCCGCCGATGGTCCGGCCGTCTGCGGTGACATATGGCTCAACCGTATCCTTCATTCCGCTGCCACCGCTGTCCGTACCGGCGCAAAGACCTCCGCGTCGCGGATGTCGAGCGTCGCCCTGATCTTGCCTTTGCGGCCGTCTTCATAAGTCACTTCGGTTTCCGTGTAGATTTCCTGCTTGTCCGAGTAGAGGGCCTCGACAAGGTCAGCATATTTCTCGGCGATCACGCCGCGCCGGACCTTGCGGGTGCGGGTCATCTCGCCGTCGTCGGCGTCCAGCTCCTTGTGCAGCACCAGAAAGCGGTGGATCTGGCAGCCCGAGAGCATTTCGTCCTCGGCAATGGAGGCATTCACCGCCGCCACATGGCGCGAGATGATGTCGAGCACCTGACTGTTCTGCGACAGTTCCTGATAAGAGGAATAAGCGATGTTGTTCCGCTCGGCCCAGTTGCCCACGGCGGTGAGGTCGATGTTGATGAAGGCGCAGCAGCGGTCGCGGCCAGCCCCGAAGACAACAGCCTCAAGCACATCGGGATAGAACTTGAGTTTGTTCTCGACGTATTTCGGGGCAAACATCGATCCGTCCGCCATTTTGCCCACATCCTTGACGCGGTCGATAATGCGCAGATGGCCTGTCTTTTCCTCGATGAAACCCGCATCGCCGGTCGCGACCCAGCCGTTTTCGTCCTTGGTGCTGGCGGTGCCTTCCGGGTTGTTGCGATACTCCATAAAGACGCCCGGTGAACGGTAGAAGACCTCGCCGCTCTCGGAAATCTTCAACTCCACCTCGGGCGAGGCGACGCCGACCGTATCGGCACGTACTTCGCCATTCGGCTGCTGGGTGATGAAAACAGTCGCCTCGGTCTGGCCATAGAGCTGTTTGAGGTTGATCCCCAGGGCGCGGTAGAACTGGAACAGATCAGGGCCGATTGCCTCGCCCGCAGTGTAGCCCACGCGGATGCGACCCAGACCCAGCGTATCCTTCAGCGGCGCATAGACAAGGAAACGCCCGATCGTGTAGCGGAGCCGGTCAAGCAGACCGACAGGTTCGCCGTCCAAAAGCTTCGGGCCCACCTTCTTGGCCACATCCATGTAATGATGGAACATGCGCTGCTTGATGCGGCTGGCGTCTTCCATCCGGATCATCACCTGCGTCAGCTGGCGTTCGAAGACCTGCGGCGGGGCGAAGAAATACGTCGGGCCGATCTCGCGCAGGTCGGCATGCATCGTATCGGCGCTTTCGGGGCAGTTGACGCAGAAGCCAGCCCAGAGGGCCTGCCCCATCGAAAAGATGAAGTCGCCCACCCATGCGAGCGGCAGATAGGCCAGCACCTCGTCATCGGCTCGCAGATCGTCGAAGGCGCAGGAGTTCTTGGCGGTCTCGATGACATTGCGGTTGGACAGCACGACGCCTTTGGGGAGGCTGGTGGTGCCGGAGGTATAAAGAACGACGCAAGTGTCTTCGTAGGTCAGCGCGGCATTGCGCGCGGCAAGCTCGGCATCCCGATCGGCGGCCGCACCTTTGGCCTGAATATCCGCGTAGGATGACAGATGGTTATGGTTGTATTTCCGC
>CAXQAV010000192.1:0-3517 GCA_964221795.1 Luminiphilus sp.
AAAATCGCGGAATCGATCAGTGCCGAGCATTTCACGGGCGGGCGAGGTTTCCACACCAGCGGCACCATCGGTATTTTTGGTGCAACGATTGCTGCCTGCAAACTGTTGAGGCTGGATTACAAGCAGATCACCAACGCGATGGGCATCGCCGCGACGATGTCTGCGGGCGTTGGCGCCAACCACGGAACTATGTCCAAGCCGCTCAACATGTCCCGCGCGTCCGAGAACGGCGTGACCGCAGCCCTTTTCGCAGCGCGCGGCATGACAGGACCCAATAACGCACTGGAAGCTGGACGGGGGTTTTTCGAAGCTTTCGGCGGCGGTTATGATCCTGAGAAGATCATCGGCCGGATGGGCAACCCCTGGGCCATTATTTACCCCGGCACTTCCATTAAGCCATACCCCAGCGGCGTTGTGGGCCACCCCGGGATGGACACTATGAAAAAGCTGGTTGAGAAGCACGACATCCGCCCCGACGAAGTCGAAAGCATCGTTGTAAGGACAGGAGCGAACGTCATCACGCCAGGCCCCTTACGTATACCGCACGCCAACAATGAACTCGAGGCCAAGTTCTGTGTGGCTTTCCAAATGGCCGCTATTGTCCTACGTCGCAAAGCGGGGCTCGCGGAGTTCTCTGATGCCTTTGTGCAGTCGCCCGAATGTCAAGACATGCAAAAGCGGGTCACTACGGAGCTTGATGATGAGATTGTCGCGATGGGCAAAGGAGTGATCGTTGCTCGGATTACGCTGACCACCAAAAATGGCCAAGTTTTCTATGAGGAATCCGAGCGCTACTATCGTGGCGGACCCAAAAACCCTCTGACTTGGGATGAGGTGTCAGCGAAGTTCCGCGACGCGTCCGAAGGTGTGCTGTCCGAGGAGGCCAAGGAGTCCTTCCTGTCCTTGGCGGCACGGTTTGAAACCCTGCCTTCGATCAACGGCCTCTTGGATACGGTGACGGCATAATGCCCAAAAACAATCCTTCTGTCCGCGCGCCCGCCGGGACGACGCAGAAACTCGCTTCTTATATTTCCGGAGTGAAGGGGCAGACGCTGCCTGAGGAGGTGGTCATTAAAACTAAATGCCATCTGATCGACAGTCTGGCTGCGATCATTTCTGGCTCTCGTTTGAAGGCCGGTCGGCTTGCCACCCAATTCATTGCGGCGCAGGGCGGTACGCCTGAAGCTACTGTGTGGGGTACGGATATCCGTACGACAGCAATCAATGCGGCGCTGACCAACGGTGTGTTTGCCCATGCGGATGAAACCGATGACTCTCACCTTGGAGGGCGGTTTCATCCCGGTTGCGCTGTTGTTCCTGCCGCGCTAGCTGTCGGCGAGCGGCAGGCGCAGTCCGGCAAGGCCGTTCTGAATGCAATCGCCGCAGGTTATGACATTGGGGCCCGGTTTACTCTTGCGATGGGTGTGAGCGGGCCACGCACCGCCACCCACAGCACGCATAGCCTAGGGGCCTTGTTCGGCGCCCATGCTGCGGCGGCCTCGCTGATGGACTTTGATGTCGCGGAAAACGCTTCCGCGCTATCTTATTCGATACAACAGGCGAGCGGTATCCCTTACTGGGAACGTGACGCAGAGCACGTCGAAAAGGCTTTTGACTTTGGCGGGATGGGCGCGCGCAACGGTGTGGCCAGCACGATGATGGTCGCGGCTGGGATGACAGGTGTACAGGACCCGCTTGAAGGGCCCTTGAATTACTTGTCCGCTTTTGCAGAGAATGCCAGTGTAGCTGCGCTTACTGATGGTCTTGGCACACGTTTTGAAGTCATGGAGGCGTCAATCAAAAAGTGGTGCGTAGGCTCTCCAATACAAGCGGCGCTGGACGCAGTCATGGCCATTTTAGATCAAGGTCTTAAGGTCTCCGCTATTAACAGGATCAATCTGATCATGCCGGACGACCGCCTGACCATCGTCGACAACCGCAATATGCCGGATGTGTGTTTGCAGCATATGGTGGCGATTTGCTTGCTGGACGGAGGGGCGACATTTGCCTCCAGTCATGACAGAGAACGCATGTCTGACCCAGCTGTTGTAGCGCTGCGCGAGAAAATGACAGCGACACCGTCACCTGAACTGACTATAGTCAAACCTGCGCGACAGGCGATCGTCGAGATCCAAACGACGGACGGCGGGCTATACCGCCACCACACGGTCGCGGTGCGCGGGACGCCCGGCAACCCGATGTCGCCAGACGATGTGAAGGCGAAGGCTTTCGATCTGATGGCGCCTATTATGGGGGACGCCGCTTCAAGAGCGTTGCTCGGCAAGCTTTGGCATTTCGACCAGGTCGATGACGTAAATGAGCTGAGTGCCATTGTGCGCGGGTAGTGAACCGGTGCGTCCCGAAGTCCTACCCTTGCCGGTCTGTATGCGCGGGCGGAAAATTGAACGGCTGCGCGGTGCCATTTTGCAATCGGCTGGCGAGCCTCTGTGGCGCATGGCTGACATGCGCAACCGAGGTTTGTTCGTCGCGGACGGAAATTCATACACTCGCTTGCGCCACCCTGCCTTCGGCGGTGTTTCCAAGTACCTCTTTAAACACGCGAAACACTCGGAAAACCCGTGCTAATGGCTCACTAGAACATGTTTATTGAATATGCGATGATCGCTGTCGCTTCCTTTCTTGGGGCCTTGGTCAGCGGTTTGGGTGGCTTTGGCGGCTCCTTCATCATTGTAATCGTTCTGACTCCGGTCGTCGGTCCCAAAGCGGTTATTCCGCTCATCGCAGTTTACGCGGTTTGCGCCAACCTGTCGCGCGTGTGGGTGTACAGAAGAACTATAGCCTGGAAACCAGTGATACAGTTTACCCTAGCGTCTGTTCCCGGAATTTTTGCAGGGGCAAGCTTCCTGAAAGGGGTGCCGGATCAGGCTTTTCTGGCCTTCATGGGGGCGGTTCTGATAATCGTACTGCCCGCGCGGCGCTATCTCAAACGGCATGCCTTTGAACCGGGGATCAAGGCCATTCTCGGCTTGGGCTTATTGTTCGGTTTAATGAGCGGTGCTGCGGCCGGTTCAGGCATGCTGGTCATTGCATTCTTTAACAGTATCGGCCTGAATGGCCCGATGCTGCTCGGAACTGACGCTGCGATCGGGTTGGCCAATGCGCTTATGAGGTCGGGAACCTTTTACTCACTGGGGTTATTGAACCAAGATCTTGTCTTGCTTGGTTTCTTCATGGGAGCAATGACGCTGCCTGGGACATACTTCGCGCGTCGAATTGTTCAACGCATGGGGACGCGGTTGCACAATAAAATGATCGAGTGCCTGATTGCCATGGCTGGCATGGTTTTCGTAACCAAGGCAGTTATTGGCTAGAGAAATGTGACACTGATTTCAGCTCTGGACGTATCCCGTGTTCGTGCTGCCCCTAGGTTCAGATGGGGTATTCGGCTTGCGCCCCACTTCCAGCCTCGGTCTCCGGTAGGTGCTGCGCCTCGAGCTGATGATAATACGTGGTCTGTGTGAAGCAGCCACAAGCATCAGGGAAGGAGACGCAGCAT
>CAXQAV010000193.1:0-2773 GCA_964221795.1 Luminiphilus sp.
CCAATATTGACTGTATGCATTATGAGCTGACCTGTTCGCGGAGGACGGAAGCAGTAAGTGATATCATCAGGTAAATGCCCGAGAAGATGAAGAATGCCAACAGCGTGTTCTCGAATGCCTTGGGGTAGGTCGCCTCATCAGGGATCATTGGCCGGACGCTTTGTGACAGGTATCGAACCTGACGGTTGGCCTCGATCCGCGCGGTTTCCATCTGGGTCAGGGCCTGTTGGACCATCATCGTCTGGAAGTTGTAGTTCTCTTCAGCCGTGCGCAGCTCTGTGTTCTGCTGCGCGATCGAGGCCTGATCGTCGGTGCCACGGGTCAACTGACCGCGAAGATCGGCGATCAGATTGTCGATGTTGCCGATCTGGTCGCGCAGCGTCTGGACCTGCACTTCGCTTGGGCGGTCGACGTTCAGGCGGGATTGCAGCACAAGTTCCAACCGCTGGTTCTCGCCTTCCAGACTGTTGATCTGGCCCATGATGGCAGAAGATGCACTACGGGCATCAATCTGTGCAACCCGCTCCTGAATGGCCAGCCATTCTGCCAGAGCCTCGGCGCGGCGGCGTTCGGCGTCTTCATAGCTTTGCTGTGCGCCGCGCATCTGGTCGGCGCGGAGCCGTGCTGTCAGCTGGTCCACCTGTTCCTCGGCATAGCCGATCAATGCTTGTGAGAACTCGTAGCTCTTTACCGGATCCGTGGCGACAACCTCCATCCGGATCAGACCTTCGGTCGGGTCGTAGCTGATGCGGACATGATCCTCATAGACGGCATAGGCGGCCTCATTAGAGGCATCTGCCGGAAGCCGCTGGATGCCGTCGATGGCGGGATCGCTGAAATGCTCTTTGAAGCCGTGGTCCTGATCCAGCCGCGACATGGCCTCGCGCGAAGCCAGATAGGACTGCACTGCGATACTGTCCTGCTGGGTCGCCATGGACGTCCCCTGAAACAGCGTGGCAAGGCTGCCGCCGCCACCGCCGCCGCCCTGTGGCTGTGCCTGTTGGATGACGATTTCGGAGTTTGTCGCGTACATCGGAGTAGCGATATTGTAGAAATACCATCTTGTCGCAAAGGTCGGCAGCAGGATGAACATCGACAGGCGCGTCCAGAGCAGCGCGAGCTTGCGTCGCCGTCTGCGCGCGATGTCGCGCTGGATCTGGAGAATTTCCCGCGCATTGCGGCGTGCGGCCTCTTGTGTGGCCTGATTGGGAAAGCCGACCTCACCCTGTTTGTGGTGTCCGGCAGTTGTATACGGACCTTCTTGCCTGCCTGATTGGCCCTGTCGGGCGTCACAAGATCAACGACTGAACTGCGCTGGAAGGGGTCGATCCCCGCTGCCCGCAATTGCCGCACGGCGTCATAGTCGGAAGAGGCCTCAAACCCGTTCTTGAGTGCAACGCGCCGTGCCATGCGCAATTGCCGCGCGGTCAGACCTTCGTTGCGAATTGCTTCGATCTGTTCGGCATGGCTCAACTCGGGCACTACCTCGGCCTCGTCTTCCGCTGTATCGGCCGACTGTGGCGGGGGACTCGCATCCTCTGTCTTGGCGCGACGGCGCACCTGAAACCGTTTAATCGTCGGTTTGGTAGTCATACAGGACCCGTGCCTCTTCCAATGAGTCAAACATATGCAGCTGACCGTTCTTTAGCACGGCAGCCGTCTTTACAAAACGTTCGAGCGTCTGCGGGCTGTGCGAGACAATCACAAGCGTGGACTTTTCCATCCGTTGGCGGAGGATTTCGCCCGCTTTCCGGTTGAACTCCGCATCGACGGCACCGGGCATCCCCTCATCGACGAGATACATGTCGAATTCGAGCGCCAGCGTCAGCGACATCGTTAAACGTGCACGCATGCCCGAGGAATAGACGCCGACTGGCTGGTCGAAATATTCCTTCAGGTCGCAAAGCCAACGGCAAAACGCCTCGATATATTCGGGATCAAGGCCATAGAGCCGCGCGACATAGCGGCAGTTCTCCATCGCCGAGAGGCGCGGATTGACGCCACCGGTAAAGCCGACAGGGAAGGAAATGCGGCAATCCCTGCGGATTGTGCCCTCATCCGGTTTTTCCAAGCCTGCCATCATGTTGATCAGGGTCGTCTTGCCGGTGCCGTTGGGGGCAAGGATGCCCAGCGATTTGCCCAGTTCCACGCGGAAAGAGGCGCGGTCAAGGATCACCTTGCGCTGTGTGCCGGTCCAGAAGGATTTGCTGACATCAGAGAATTCCAGCATGTCGCCCTTGCCAATTCCATGTGGTCTTGGTGCCACCGATAGCAGCAATCTATGAAGAAGCTGTCTGTGGTTCCATAGCCTAGCATTGCGGCAGGATTACAGCGACATTTCTGTGATGGTTGGGCAAAGTTTCAGAGCGACTGGTGGCGGTATGGCGGAATCCGCGGTTTCCTCTAGTTTGCCCATCATGGACCCGCTGCGCCAACTTCACCACGAGATCAGCCGATGCCGGCTCTGCCAGACACAGTTTGCTGCGACTGTGACCCGACATGCCCCGCGCCCCGTGGTGTGGTTTGATGCGCAGCCACGTATCCTGATCGCGGGGCAGGCGCCGGGGATGCGGGTGCATGAGGCGGGCAAACCCTTCTGGGACCGCTCGGGCGACCGCCTGCGCGAGTGGATGGGGATTGATGCCGAAACCTTCTACGATCGCAGCCGGATTGCGATTGTGCCGATGGCGTTCTGTTTTCCCGGTTATGACGCAAAGGGGGCGGACCTCCCGCCACCGCCGATCTGCAGTGAAACATGGCACAAGCAGGTGAT
>CAXQAV010000194.1:0-2460 GCA_964221795.1 Luminiphilus sp.
GATGTTCTGTTTGATATCGACTGGCAGGGCGCGCAGCAGATCCGCAACTCGGATCTCGGCCAGCACACGTTGTCGATTTTCCTGTTGCCGCCCTCGATCCACGAGTTGCGTCGCCGTCTTGAAAGCCGCGCACAGGATGACGCAGAGACGATCAGCCGCCGCATGCAGAAAAGCTGGGACGAAATCAGCCACTGGGGCAGCTATGACCATGTGCTGATCAACGACGATCTCGATGCCACTGAAGAGCAGCTGAAAACCATCATCACCGCCACGCGCCTGCGTCGCATCCAACAGCCCCACCTGATGGATCACGTGCGCGCCCTGCAAACGGAGTTTGAAGACCTGTCATGACCATCTACGCGCTCGGAACCTCCAAACCGCAGATCCACGAAGACACCTGGGTCGCGCCTGACGCGAACCTGATCGGCAAGGTCGTCCTGGAGGAGGGCGCGTCAATCTGGTTTGGCACCACCATTCGTGCAGAACACGAAGAAATCCGGATCGGGCGGGGCTCCAACGTACAGGAACAATGCGTCCTGCACATCGACCCCGGCTATCCGCTCACCATTGGTGAAAACTGCACTATTGGCCACAAGGCCATGCTGCATGGGTGCACCATTGGCGAAAACACCTTGATCGGGATGGGCGCGACCGTTCTGAATGGCGCGAAAATTGGCAAGAACTGCCTGATCGGGGCAGGTGCCCTGATCACCGAGAACAAGGAGATTCCCGACAACTCTCTCGTTATGGGGGCGCCGGGCAAAATCGTGCGGGACGTGGATGAGGCTCTTGTCGCCTCGCTTCGTCAAAGTGCGGTCCATTACCAAAAAAATATGCGTCGCTTCCGCGATGAATTAACAGAGGTCTAACACGTGAGAAATTCCAAAGGGTCGCTGATGCGGCCAGATCCGCTGCCGTCCAGTGCAAGCCACCCGGTTGTCACCCCGCTGAGCCCGTCGGTGGTATACGCAAGCGAAACCCCCGACGCGCTGGACGATCAGTACGAGGGCCGCGTCCACGGCTATACCTATTCACGCGAGGGGCATCCGAACGCTGATGTCGTGGCCAAGCGGCTGGACGCGATGGAAGGGGCCACAGGCGGTGTTGTGACCGGCTCCGGCATGGCCGCCGTTACCGCCGTCGTCATGGGCCTTTTGAAATCCGGCGATCACATTGTTGGCGGCAATCAGCTTTATGGTCGCTCGCTGCGCCTGATGGCCGAGGATCTGCCGCGTCTGGGAATTGAAACCTCTCTGGCTGATCCCGGCGACATTGCCGCAGTCGAAGCCGCGCTGCGTCCGGAAACCAAGATGATCCTGGTTGAGGCCGTTTCCAACCCGACACTCGCGATCGCCGACATCGATGGGCTGGCAAAGCTGTGCAAGGACCGCGACATCCTGCTTGTGGTCGACAACACCTTTACCACTCCGCGGGGGTTCCGTCCGTTCGAACGTGGCGCTGATATCGTGATCCACTCGATCACGAAGCTGCTGGCGGGTCACTCCGACGTGATGCTGGGCTATGTCGTTGCCAAAGATCAGGCGCTGAACGATCGGTTGCGTGTCTTTGCCGTCACCACCGGCCTGACGCCAAGCCCGTTTGATTGCTGGCTGGCAGAGCGTGGGATGCTGTCATTTGAACTGCGGTTTGATCGCGCACAATCCACCGCTGTCACCTTGGCCGATCACCTGTCCGCGCTGCCCGGCGTCAAGCGGGTGATTTACCCGACCCGCGCCGACCATCCCGATCACGACCGCGCGATGGCGCTGCTGGATGGGCAGGGCTGCAATATGGTGAGCTTTGAACTGGATGGCGGCCGTGAGGCGGCCAACGCCTTTACCCGTGCAGCGGACGGGCTGAGCTTTGCCCCGACCCTGGGCGATGTGGCCACCACGCTGTCACATCCTGCGTCGTCGTCTCACCGCGCACTGAGTGCAGAGCGTCGGGCAGAGCTGGGCCTTCACGAAGGGTTCTTCCGGGTTTCTGTGGGTCTCGAAGATCCCAAGGAGCTTTGCGCAGTCTTTACGGACGCAGTTGCAGCTGCCACGTCGTAGTTACAATTGACCGCTAAACCCACCAGCAGGGCAGCTACGGAGGCGACGGATGGCACAGGATCTGATTGATGGCTTCATGGAAGCCATGCCTCTGCCTGCCGTGCTGGTGGATCAAAGTGAACGCTTCATCGCTGCAAATGCGGCGGCGAAGACCCTTTTGGGCGCCCATCTTGTCGGGCGCCATTTCGCCACCATCCTGCGCCAACCCAGTGTTGCGGCTGCGATTGAGGGCTGTCTTCACGACCGGCAGCCAAGATCGGCGCGCCATCTGTCCAATGACGGTGCGCAAGACACCACGTTTGAGGTTTGCCTGCGCTATATTCCGGGAATTGGGGCAGTCAACGGGGGCGCGGCCCTCGTCAGTCTCACAGATATCACAGAACGTGAGCAGGCCAGCCAGATGCGG
>CAXQAV010000195.1:0-4842 GCA_964221795.1 Luminiphilus sp.
GGTTGACGCAATAGTCGGGCGCTTCGGCCAGCACCGGCTGAGTTGCCAGCAACCTGTCACAAGCGCCAACCTGCGCGCAGCCGCGACAGCCGGTGATCATATCGGCATAGTCATCAACGGTGATCGCACCTTCATCAAGCGCATCCGACAGGTCCACCCGATTGGCCTTTGCCATCTTGATGACCCGCCAGAAATGATCGCGTGCGTTGCCAAGGGTTTGCATGAGGGATCCTCCAACTGCGTTGCCCTTTGGTAGCAACGCTCGATGATCCCGACTTTGCGCTGGATCAAATCCCTTGGCGAAATTCGTTTGATCAGGCGCTACCAGATCAGCCCGACAATGACACAGACCCAGCCGACACCGACGCCCACAGCAGTGACCGCAACTGCCGCCGAACCGCAATCCTTGGCCTGTTTCGCGGCCTCGCGGTGCTCGGTGCTGATATCGTCGACAACCCGTTCGATGGCGGTGTTCATGCATTCGGCGGCCAGAATGATGATGCCGCCCATCAGAAGGAACCCCCGTTCGGACGCCGATAGCGGCAGCAGGAATGCTAACACCGCAAAGACCGCATTGGCGAGGAGCCACTGGCTGAGCGAGCCTTCGGTCCTGTAGACATGGGCAAAGCCCTCCCACGACCAGATCGCCCGCTGCTGGACGCGTTTGAGCTGTTGCATCAGCATGATCGATTTTCCTCCCTTGCCCCTGATAAGTCGCAGTCTGCGTCAGGCAAGAAAGGCTTCCAAGTCCCTACGTGACCTAAGGAAACGATTGATTAACCCCGGCGCCGGCATAATTGTGAAATCATGAAAGCAAACCGCACCAGCCTTTACCCCACTGACGCGCTCTCTGAACGGATTGCCGACGGGACGGTGCATGCCATCGGCGTGATCGGTGCGCTGACAGGGACGATCCTGCTGATTGTCTGGTCCGCCTTCAATGCAAGCCCCGGCCAGATTGCCGCGATTGCGATCTATGGCGGGACGCTGATCGCGACCTTTGCGGCTTCGGCAACCTATCATCTTGCCCCATGGGAGGGCGTCCGCCCGATCCTGCGCCGTTTCGATCAGGCAGCGATCTACCTCAAGATTGCAGGCACCTATACGCCAATTGTGGTGATCATCGGGCATTGGTTTGCCTATGTGGTGCTGGCGGTCGTCTGGGCGCTGGCTGCCGTCGGGGTGGTGCTGAAGCTCTTTTTCTGGCGCACGCCGGGACGGTTCGGGCCGGTGCTCTATCTTGTGATGGGCTGGCTGAGCCTTGCGCTGGTCTGGTGGCTCTGGCCGGTGGTGCCCGTGTCAGCGATGGTGCTCATCGGCATCGGCGGATTGCTCTATACAGGCGGTGTGCCGTTCTATGCGACGCATACGATGAAATATTCTACGGCGATCTGGCACAGCTTCGTGCTGGCGGCATCCGCCTGTTTCTTTGCGGCGATCTATATTTCCAACGCGGCCCTCATCTAGTCGAGGAATTGCCAGGTGTCCGCCCCGTCGAAATGGCGGACAGGCACATTTGCCACCACCTCAGGATCGGCGAGGCGGAGGTTGACTGCCATATAGGCATCAGGCTGGTCGGGGTGCAGGTTTTCCCAATGGGTGGTGCAGCCGCAGGTCGGGCAGTGATGGAAGGCGAGGGATTTCTCGCCACGGGTATAGCCCACAGTCACTCCGGTTACGGTGATCTCGGCCAGCGGCGCGTAGATCCAGAGCGTCGCGAGCCTGCGGCAGACGGTGCAATTGCAGGAGGTGGCCCGCTTGGCTGCGCGGCGGTATTCGTAGGTGACAGCACCACAGTGACAGCTTCCGGTGATCATCCTGCCTCTCCCTCTTTTGGCGCGAGGCGGGACCTGACCGCCTATGCACCACCACGATTGCACAGCCGCTGCCACACCGCTACGCTTCATTCATGTTTACAATCGAACACGACTACGACGCCACCGTCGTGACACTGGTGGATGAGGGCCAAGCGACCTTGCAGGAGGACGTGATCATCAACGCGTTCGAGGACTGCGTTACGGTTGCGCAATTTGACCCGCGCACCGACAGGATGGTGCAGATAACGCTCTCGATCGCGCAATTGCGCGACCTTGAGGCGGCGCTGGACCTGCCCGAAGGGGTCTACCGTTTGCGCAAGGAATAGGGGTGGTCGGGGGGCTTTGCCCCCGCCCCTTGCGGGGCTCCCCCAAGGTATTTGGGAACATGAGAAGATGAGGGCCTGATGGCAACGGGATTTTTCTGGGACGAGACCTGCTTTTGGCACGCAGGCGGGAATTACGCGGGCATGTTGCCGGTGGGCGGGCTGGTGCAGCCGCTTGATGGCGGTCTGCCCGAGAACCCCGAAACCAAACGTCGCCTGAAGAACCTGATCGAGGTGACAGGGCTGGCAGGCAGTCTTGCGATGCGGGGAGCGTCGCCCGCCACGCGCGAGGATCTGCTCCGCGTCCATCCGTCAAGTTATCTGGATAGATTCAAAGCGCTCTCGGATGCCGGTGGCGGCGAGTTGGGCCGCCGTACCCCCTTCGGTCCCGGCGGCTACGAGATCGCGGCGCAATCGGCAGGTCTTGCCAAAACCGCGCTTGCCACGGTGCTGAGCGGTGATCTGGCCAATGCCTATTCCCTCTCCCGTCCGCCCGGACATCACTGCCTGCCGGATTATCCCAACGGTTTTTGCCTGCTCAACAACATCGGCATCGCGATCGAGGCCGCCAGGGCCGCAGGGCTGGCGGAACGCTTTGCGGTGCTCGATTGGGATGTACACCACGGCAACGGGACCGAGGCTGTGTTCTCTGACCGTGCCGACGTGCTGACGGTCTCTCTGCATCAGGACCGCAACTACCCGATGGATACCGGTGCCTTTGAAGATCGCGGAACAGGCGCGGGCGCGGGCTATAACCTCAATATCCCACTGCCTCCCGGCACCGGCCACAAAGGCTATCTCGCCGCGATGGAGCGTTTGGCCCTGCCTGCGATCAGGGGCTTTGCCCCCGATGTGCTGATCATCGCCTGCGGCTATGACGCTGCCGCCAACGACCCACTGGGCCGGATGCTGGCCACCGCCGATACATTCCAGCTGATGACCCGTCAGGTAATGGCGCTGGCCACCGATGTCTGCGGCGGCCGCCTCGTGATGGTGCATGAGGGCGGCTATTCGGAAACCTATGTGCCCTTCTGCGGCCATGCGGTCTTGCAGGAGATGTCCGGCAGCAGCATCACCGCCCCCGATCCCTTTGGCGAGGTCTTCCCCTTGCGCCAGCCGGATGCGCGGTTTGACGTGTTCTTGGAGGGGTGGCTGGATGGGATGGCAGAGGCACTTCAGCGAAGTGCGGCCCCAATAGAGGAAGACAGCCGATGCAGTGGATGATGCGGATTTTCAAATGGGTGTCCTATCTCGTTGCTCTGGTTCTCCTGCTCGGGGCTGGCGGACTGGGATACCTCTGGGTCAAATCACCAGGCACAGCGCAGCCTATCCTTGATGCGTCAGGTGAGGTGATCGCAGGGAGTATCTCGACCATCGAGCAGATCACTTTGGGGGGTGTTGAGCAAACCCTGATCATCCGTGGCAAGGACACAACCGCCCCTGTGATGCTGTTCCTGCACGGCGGCCCGGGCAGCCCGGAATATGCGTTCTTTCGTGCCACCAATCCGGGCCTCGAAGACGATTTCGTAATGGTCTATTGGGAGCAGCGCGGCGCTGGAAAGTCCTATGACCCGGACCTTGATCCTGCCACGCTGACGCTTGCGCAGATGGTCTCTGATACTGCCGAACTCAGCCGCTCCCTGTCCCAGAGGTTCGGGCAGGAAAAGATCTTTCTGATGGGCCATAGCTGGGGATCGGCGCTGGCCCTGCTGACCGCCGAAGCGCATCCGGAACTTTACCGCAAGGTCTTTACCATAGGTCAGATCGCCAACCAGTATGAAGGTGAGCGCCTGTCATTCGCTTGGGTCCAACAGCAGGCCGAAGCGCGCGGCGATGCAGATGCGATCGCCACGCTGTCAGCCCTGACTTTTCCCGCAGCCGATGCCCCTGCAGACGACTGGATCGGTTTCGTGATGACCCAGAGACAATTCGTTGAAGCATACGGCGGCGGCGCGATCCACGAGACTATTCCGTTCTGGCGCATGGTCGGGATGGTGCTTGATGCGCCGGAATATACGCTCGCCGACAAACGCGATTTCATGCGGGGCAGCCAGCTATCCTTGCGCAACATGTGGCCGGAACTGATCTCGACCGATCTGGCAGAGGCGGTTCCAGCATTAGAGGTACCTGTTGTGATCATGCACGGACGCCACGACATGACGACGCCCTACACTTTGGCCGAAGCGTATTTCAATCAACTGTCGGCACCTGAAAAGCACTTTGTCACTTTCGAAAATTCCGCCCATGGCGTCGCGTTTGAGGAACAGGAGCGGTTCAACGCAGTCGTCCGGTCACACGCTTTCTCCGAATAGCCGCAGCGCCATCGTTTTTCCGTCACCCCGATCGGTTGCGCCCCGCAAGGCGAGCGCCTATCTCGTGTGCAACCCTACAGACGGACCGCACAATGCCCGCCGAAAACCCCGCCGCCCTCGATTTCCTGCTCACCCGCCGTTCGCGTCCCGCAAAGACCCTGACCGGACCCGTACCCGGTCGCGAGGTCATGCAGACCCTGCTGACGGCAGCCGCGCGGACGCCGGATCACGGCAAGCTGGAGCCTTGGCGGTTCATCGTGCTGGAGAAAGCGGCGCTGAGCCGTCTGGCGGGGCTGGTCCCTGCGCGCGGGGCAGCCCTTGGCATCGACCCGGAGAAGATCACCAAGGCACAGGCGCAATTCGCGGATGCCGATCTTGCGGTCGCTGTGA
>CAXQAV010000196.1:0-2336 GCA_964221795.1 Luminiphilus sp.
CGAGGCCGCGATTTTCTGGCGCAACAACACGCTGCGCGAGATGCTAGAGAACGGCTACATCGACGAGGCCACCTATGAGGCCGAGCGCAACGCACCGCTTTTGTCGGTGCAGGGTGGGGATTATACCGACTTCCGCGAGACATTGCCGGAGCGCGACTATTTCACCGACGAAATTCGCCGCCAGCTGAGCCAGAACTTTGGCGAGGAGGAATTCTTCTCGGGCGGCCTGTCGATCCGTGCCACCATTGATCCTGAATTGCAGGTCACTGCCCGTCATTCCTTGCAGCAGGCGCTGGAAGACTATGACCGTGCCCAGCAGGTCTGGCGCGGGACCGGCGAGGTTCTGCCGCCCGAAGCGCTGGTGGATGAGGCAAGCTGGCGCGCGGCCCTGGCCGAGGTAGAGCTGCCCCGCACGATTGACCTGGGCGGGCAGTGGTATCCGGCCGTGATCCTTGATGTGGCCGAGAACACTCTGACCATCGGTGTCGAGGGTGTTGAGGAAACCGAGGCCGAGCCCTTTGTCGTCCCGCGTGTTGATATCCGTTGGACGATTGGCGACTTCTTCGACAACTTCGATGTGGGCGATGTCGTCTATGTCAGTCGCCTGCTCAATGACGACGGCAGTTTCGAACGCTGGACCCTCCGCCAGATGCCTGAGGTGCAGGGCGCCTTCATGGCGATGGATGTAAACACGGGCCGTGTTCTGGCGATGCAGGGCGGGTTCAGTTACGAGCAATCGGTCTTTAACCGCGCCACACAAGCCCAGCGTCAACCGGGCTCATCGTTCAAGCCGTTCGTCTATGCTGCCGCTCTCGACAGTGGCTATTCGCCTGCCACGATCATTGTCGACGCACCTATCGAGATCAGCACCGCGCAGGGTATCTGGCGTCCGCGCAATGCCTCCAACCAGTTTTATGGCCCCACGCCGATGCGCACCGGCATCGAGCAGTCGCGCAACCTGATGACCATTCGTCTGGCGCAGGAAGTGGGTATTGATACCATCGGCCGCTACGCGGAACGCTTTGGCGTTTACGAGAACATGACGCCGGTGCTGTCGGCCTCGCTTGGGTCGAACGAAACCACGCTTTTCAAGATGGTCGCGGCCTATGCGATGTTCGCCAATGGCGGCGAGCGGGTCGAGCCGACACTGGTTGACCGCGTGCAGGACCGTTACGGGGTGACGCTCTATCGCCACGACCAGCGTGACTGTCTGGACTGCACAGAGGCGAACCTTCCCGAGGGCGAGGCACCACGGATCATTACCAACCGCAGCCGCGTGATGAACGAGATCACCGCCTATCAGCTGACCTCGATGATGCGCGGCGTTGTCGAGCGCGGGACGGCGAGTTCGACGGTCAATCTGTCTGTGCCAATCGCGGGCAAGACAGGGACAACGAATGACGCCAAGGACGTGTGGTTTGTTGGCTTCTCCTCGAACATCGTGGCAGGCTGCTACATCGGTTTCGATATCCCTGAACCCTTGGGCCGTGGCGCTTCGGGTGGCGGCTATTGCGGCCCCGTCTTTACCCGCTTCATGGAAGAGGCCATCGAGAAATACGGCTCCGGTCCGTTCCGCGTGCCGCAGGACTGCCAGTTCATCAATATTGACCGCTTTACCGGCGCGCGCCTGCCCAATGATGCATCCGGCGAGAATGTCGTCCGTGAATGTTTCCGCCCCGGCGAAGAGCCGCTCTTCGGGATCATGTTTGATGGCGGCTTTGCCATGGCGGCCGATCTGCCGCTCTTTGAAGAAGTGCAGAGCCAGAACCGGCAGGTGACGACATCGACGGGCGAGTCCGTGACGGTGGGTGACCGCGCGACCTTCGGCACCCTGTCCTCAGGCGGGCTTTATTGACGCCGCTTGTGGTCATCCAAGACCGCCTGTAAGACCCGATCCAACCATACAATCCATCCGACAAAGGTGCCTGATGCGCGCAGAAACCGAAAACACCATCGCAGCGATTGAGAAATCACTCGCGCTTTTGGCGCAGCGCATGAACTACGAAACCGCCCCGTACCGGCTGGAGGAATTCAACGCGCGCGTCGAGGATCCGACCCTTTGGGATGACCCCGAAGGCGCGCAGAAGCTGATGCGCGACCGTCAGTTGCTGGTGGATGCCATCAACAACTACGAGGGCATCAAGCAGGAACTCTCGGACAATGTCGAGCTGATCGAACTGGGCGAGATGGAAGGCGACACGGATGTTGTGGCCGAGGCCGAAGCCGCCCTGACAGCCCTCAAGGCCAAGGCCGCCGAAAAGGAACTCGAGGCGCTCTTGGACGGAGAGGCGGACGGCAATGACACTTTCCTTGAAATCAACGCCGGTGCCGGTGGA
>CAXQAV010000197.1:0-10466 GCA_964221795.1 Luminiphilus sp.
CGAGCTCGATATCGACGTCAACACTGTGAACTTTCACAAGAAAGCCGCGCTAAACAGAAATCGCGGCGTTGCCAAGAACTTCAATCAACTTCTGGCGGCAGCCTGTCGGGCCGCGCTCATCTGACTATCCACTTAAAGATAGAGTGAATTGCAGATGGCCTAAGCATATCGTTCCCGTGATTTGCAATTACGGGAACAACATGAAGACCTATTGGTGCAGCCAAATGGCCGATAATTTTCCGCACGCGCTTTATGTTCAGCAGCTTCGCCTGCGGAAGTCAGTCTTCGTTGATGGGTACGGCTGGCAGCTACCTATAAGCGGAGACAAAGAGTACGATCAGTACGATCTTCCCCTCGCCCAATACTGCCTGACGGAGCACGAAGGCCGACTGGTTTCTAGCGCGAGGGTTCTCCCTACCACCTTGGAGTTAGGATCAACCAGCTACATGATCCGAGACGCCAGCCTCGGCAGGCTTGGAGCAGACCTACCCCCGGAACTCTGCAAGGGGTTTACCCCGCCAGAATGCCCTCACGTCTGGGAGGCAACCAGGCTGACTGTTGCGCCCGAGCTGACCAAGGATCAGAAGCGCGCCGCCTTGTTCAGCACAGTGTCGAGGATGAACAAGGAGGCCCGGGCCAACGACGTGAGAGATCTCATAGCGATTGGCGGCGTTGAACTCCCCATCGGCCTTCGCTTTGCGGGCTTTTCGACTGAGCGATTGACCCCCTATTTTCACAGCGCCAGCGGCCGAATAGCAATTTTTAAGTTGTCCGTAGTCCATTTATAGGTTGACGCATCCACGTTTAAGTGGAAATATCACCTCAGAAACGAGGTGAAGCATGAGCATTGAGCAATCGAAAGCACTGCCGGTAAGAGCGGTCTACGCCTGCCAGATCTGCAAAGACACTGGGCTGACCTACGAAGGTAACGGGCACCGGATGGTCGGCTACCCATTTGCGGAGCAAGGCGTAGCCGTCTCCTGTGTTTGCGAAGCGGGCAAGCGCCTGGATGAGCAGGATCGCTCCGCCTTTGAACGCGAGCGGGCCGCACAGGAAGAAGCGGACAGCAAACCCATCATCGAATTGGCCCGCCGTATGGCGGCCTCGACCCCGGCGGGCGCACACCAGCCCCCACACTCACACGGAACCGCCTGCCGGGGCTCCGAATATGGCGACCGTTTCGCACGGATGTTTGAGCGCTTCAACGGCGGCAAGGAAACCGCATGGCTGCAGTCGTCTGAGTTCATGCTCATCATCATTTTCCTGTCTGTGCTTGTCGCCGCGGTGGCGGGTGCAAGCGCGCAAGGCATCTGGCTGGATCCGACCGTGATCTACTGAGGTTCCTGTGAGGGGCGCAGTTTACCGCAGCGCCCCTACCTTCCCGGCGGCCACATTCCCGTACTCGCCGCCGGGACTTTTCAACACTCCCCCGCACCGCTTTGGGATCGTCACTGCTCCCTGCCTCGTCGGTGCGCAACTGGCGGGCGGCTCGCCTCCTCCCGGCTTTGGCCGCCCGCACCTTTATTCAATGAGGACGACATGCCCAAGGGAACAGATTTTATCTCCGCGCGGTGCAAAGCCATGAATATCGCAGAGGCCATGCAGACCGCTTTCTGGATGGAAAGCTACGGCCACAACGAGGTGGTCGATATGCAGGTCGAAAGCGCGCGGGACGGCATCATCAGTCTGTGCGAGCTGTTCGGCATCGAGGTTAAAGCCACATCATCGGAGGCGTCCGCATGAGCCTCGAGATCCGCGAAATCAAAGACGGCGAGATCGTCACCGAGCCGGGCGCCTACCGCATGAGCATGGCGTGGTATCACAGCCAGGAGGTTTGCGAGGGCCCGTCCGTCTCCTCTACCGGCATCCGCAAGGCCGCGCTGGAAAGCCCGCATGCCTTCTGGAAGACATGGGAGGGCAACCCCGACCGCTATCCGGCCAAAGACCCTGGTGACAGCCTCGTGCTGGGCCGTGCCGCTCACTCGCTGATCCTCGGTGACGAGGTGTTTGAGGAGCATTTCATCTTTGTTCCGGAAAACGCGCCGCAGCGCCCGACCGCAACCCAGATCAAAGCGTTTGAGCGCGACGGGGAGTGGTCCGAGATTGCGGCACCTCGCGCGGCCTTCTGGGAGGAGTTCGACAAGAAAGCGGCCGGGCGCCTGCTTCTGTCCCCCGATCAGATGGTGAAGATCACCTACATGGCCGAGAACCTTGCGGCCAACCCGCAGGCCGTCGAATTGCTCAAGTCCGACCTGATCGAGATCTCGATGATCTGGCAGGACGAGGCCACGGGCCTGTGGCTCAAGAGCCGCCCGGACTGCATCCCCTCCAACGGCGTCGACTTTGGCGACCTCAAGACCTTCGCACCCAAGGGCAAGGATCTCCGCCTGTCCGTCCAGCGGTCTATTACCGACTTCGGCTATCCGATGCAGATGGCGCTGGCGGTTGAGGGCGCGGAGCATGTTTTCGGCACCACCGCCGAGAACTGCGGCCTGGTCTTCATCCAGACCACGGAGCCCTACGACGTGATCCCCGTGATCCTCGACATAGACACGCTGTATTGGGCGCGCTGCCTGATCCGTGACGGCCTGAACAAGATCGCCAGCGGCCTGAAAACCGGAGACTGGCCCGGCGCCGGTCAACACATTCTCCGCTACGAATACCCGCCCACAATGCTGCACCGGTTCTCCGAAATGCAGCGTTCCGGCGAACTCCCCAACCTGTGAGGAACCTATGAGCAGCACCCCCGCCCCCCAAAGCCAGCAGCACCCGGTTGTCGCCTTCAAGCGCAGCCTGGAAACCGTTATCGAGCGGAAAGAGCTGGCCCTCCCCTCCAACGTCTCAACGGACGCCTTCAAGAACGCCGCGATCGTCGCCGTTCAGGACAACCCGCAGATCCTCCAGTGCGATCAGCAGAGCGTCTTCAAATCCATCCGCACCCTTGCCGCCGCAGGCCTTGTCCCTGACGGCCGGGAAGCCGCGCTGGTGCCGTTCAACACTCGCGTTGACGGCCAGTATGTGAAGAAATGCCAAGCGATGCCGATGGTGTTTGGCTTGGTCAAAATGGCCCGCCGCTCCGGCGACGTGTCCGACATTCGCGCGCACATCGTCTATCAGAACGAGGTCGATCAAGGCCGGTTCAAGTATGTGGTCGGCGACGAGGAGAAGCTGGAGCATGATCCGATCCTCTTTGGCGACAAGGGCGACCCGGTCGGCGCCTATGCCATCGCCCGCCTGAAAGACGGCTCCCTGATCCGTGAGTTCATGGACGCCGCTGAGATCGACCGCATCCGCCGTTCCGGCTCCAGCCAGCGCGTGAAGGGCGGCAAGGTCAGCGATACCCCCATTGGTATCTGGCGGGACCATGCAGGCGAAATGTGGAAGAAGACGGTTATCCGCCGCCTCTGCAAGCGTCTGGACCTGTCGGCCGAAGACATGCGCCGCATGATGGTCGAGCAGGACGAAACCCCTGCCATCAAGGACGTGACGCCGAACGAAGGGTCGCGCCCGAACCTCGCGCAAAAGTTGGCCGGCGCCGCGGATGATCAGCAGGACGAACCCCTGAATGGCGAAATCCTCCCCGAGGAGGAACAGGCCCCTGTCGAGCAGGAGCCGGAAGACGGTGGCGCCGAAGAAACGGGCTTCGAGCACGACGAAGGCGCCACCGCATACCGCCAAGGCAAGACGGCGACGGATTGCCCGTATGAGGACGATCCGCAGCGCACAGCATGGCTGGCGGGCTGGAACGAAGCATCCAACGAGGAAGGAGTGGACGCATGAGCGGGCCGACGAAGAAAGAGCTGCAGAAGCAGATCGAAGTTTTGGAAGGGAAGCTGGCCGGAAGCGACGAGCGCAACCTGAACCTGCTGGCCGAGCGCAGCCTGCTGGAGCGCAAGTGCGACGAGCTGTCCCGTGAACTGGAGCGGGTGCGGTCCCAGAACCGCGCCCTGTCCGAGGCGGAATACGAGGCACAGCGGCGCTATGCCGCGCTTTTGGAGAAGTCCCAGAAGGCGCTGGGGCTGACCACCCAGATCCTTTCCGAGCCGCTGCCGTCCAACGCGCCTAGCCAGGACATTGCAGCCATGATGATGCGGGGTGAGCTATGACCGGTTTTGTCACCCCCGCGCAGGCCCGCGAAACCCTGCCATGCCCCATGGCTCGGACCTTTGCCGAGAAGAAGGGGCCGAACTGTGACGCGGACAAGTGCCCGGTCTGGCGCTGGCTGCCGCTGCCCGCCACGGATCCCAGCTACATGAGCGCGGTGAAGCGGGAGGAAGCCTGTCAGGCGCAGGAGGCCGAGAAAGAAAACGGCACCCCCCAGAACGCCGACAAGTTCCACAAGGCCGCGGTTGCCAACGTCCGCAAGAACCCCTCCGCATACGGCGTTCAGCCCAAGCACGGTTTTTGCGGCCTAGGTGGGAGGCCGGAGCAGTGATCATTTTCGACCAGATCAAAGCAGACCGTGAGGCGGGGACGCAGGGCGACTTCTCAGCGACCAAAATGGTTCGGGTCGGGCATTGGGTTGAATCCTATGTTTCCCGGGGCTCTGAAACAATCGCTGCACTTTCGACAACGACGCCTTTGGGCGAGCAAATGGAGGCAGATGCCCGCCGCATCGCCCGCGTCCCTCAGTTGGAAGCAGCGATCTTGGCGCTTGAGGCGGTGCTCGGCGAACTGGACAAGGCTTCATGTGTTGAACGCCGGGGTGTTGCTCACCTGATTAGAGAGAGGATCGAGGAGGCTGCCAAATGAAAGGCAACCCCATGTCCGACGAGCAGATCCTGGAGTGCCTGCACATGCGGGACCACCTGGGCCTCACCTCAACGGTGATTGCACAGCGGATGCGCCGTGGCCGGGGGGCAGTCATTGGCGCGATGAGCCGGGCCGACAAAGGTTGCGACGAAACCGACCCGGACGGCAACCAGAACGGCACCATGAAGCCGCGGTGGTGGAAGCGATGATCCACAATCCGACCCTGCTCTCCAAGATCCGGTCTGAGGCGATCATGCAGGCCGCCGCGGGATCACCCTGCACGCTGCGGATTGCCTCATTCCTGCCCGGCCGCCGCTGCTCTGGCCCGGAAACCGTTGTGGGCTGCCACCTCCCTGTGTGGGGCAAAGGCGTCTCCACCAAGGTCACGGATATGGCCGTCGCTTTCGGCTGCAGCCACTGCCACGACCTTCTGGACGGCCGGGACCGGGAAGGCTGGCAATACCTCATGAAGCACTACGAGGCGGCCGTGATGAACCGCCTCCTGCACGGGCTCACCGAAACCCACGCGCTGCTTATTGCCGAGGACATAATCCAGATCCCCGGCGCCGAAATCATCTGAAACCAACCACCGAAAGGACTGAGATATGAAAAAGACCCTGTTTGCACTGCCCGCATTGGCCCTTGCCGCGGCTTGCGCTCAAAGCCCCGATGCCATCGCACCGGTCAGCATGGGCGGCGCATTTGACGGGCTGTCGTGCTCCAAGGCCCGCGCAATGCTGGCCGCCGAGCAGCAAACGCTGGCCGCCCTTTCTTCCAAGCAGAAATCGGCTGTGGCCGGTGACGCGATCGGCGTCTTCCTGATCGGCGTTCCCGTGTCCAGCCTTTCCGGCGGCGACCAGGCCGGTGCCATAGCCACCTCCAAGGGCAAAATCGTCGCGCTGGAAAACCGCCTGCTGCGCTGCTGACCGGCTAGGGGCTTCGGCCCGGTCCACCTAACCCCCCTTTGCCAGACACACTCTGACCTCTCTTTCTGCCCCGCTGACAGGTGGGGCAGCGACGGAAGCCAGAACTCAGCGGAGGAACCGATGAGCGAACTATACCCTGTCCCTGAAACTCACCTCGCCCCCAGTGTCCGGCCGCGGACAGTTGCGACCTACCAGAACTGCGGCGAAAGCATGGAAGACCGCTTCCTGCGGCGTATGCGAATGGCGGGAGCGAAGCCACGCAAGGTCAAGAAGACCGCCACGCCGACCCGGTACGCCCCTGATGAGCACAAGGTAATTCGCGCGAAGGTGATTGATGCCTGCAAGGATGGATGGCGCGATTCCGTCCGTGTGGCCGAAACCGTCGGCGCTGACCTGCACGTTGTCCGGAGCAAGCTGTCGTCGCTGGTCAATCAGGAGATCTTGATTGTCAAAGGCCCGCGGACCAAGCGCCTCTACAAGGTCAACCCCGAGTGCCCGGACAAGGAAAAGAAGCAGCTTGAGATCCGTGCGCGGATCGATGCCGTCCAGAAGCTGATCGAGGAGAACCCTGGTTCTCAGCGCAAGGACTTCATCAAGGCCACTGGCCTGACCCCCGGACAGATCGACACCGCGCTTGAAACGCTGGTTGTGTGCGACCGGGTCCGTTGCGTCCGGGCCGGGCATGGCCGAGCCAACACGTATTTCCCGATCCACGAGGAGGCAAACCAGTGACAATCGAACTCATTCCGACCAGCGAAGAAACCGGCCATTCCCATGCTGTGTCCGCAGGTATTACGAAAATCAGCCACTACACGTTCAACCTCGATGGCAGCCGGACCGGCATACTGCGTGTTAAGGACGGCCAGCTGACTTTTGAGGGCGATGCAGACGCCTCCGCCAAGCAGTTTTTCGACGCCGTGATCCAGGCGTATTCGGACACCTTTACCGCCGGGTTCGAGGCGTGCCGGGATATGGCATACAGGGCAGTCGGGGAATGCCCCTGTGAAGTCGGCGAAACAAAGCATTACTGGAAAATGCAGGACGCCATCCGCGCCCTCCAGCCCCAGCAGAAGGACAGCAGCGCGGAGAAGGATCTGAATGCCGATCCGGTTGCGGCATATGAAGCAAACCTCGCTTTCAGTCTGCCGCGCCCTCACACCCCCGAAGAAATGGGGGCTCTGGATGATGCGATCTACGAGCTGTTCGACCATGACGATCCTTTGGTGGGGATCGGCAACCCTAACAAAATCGGGGTGATGGTCGGCTGGAAAGGCAAGCCGTCTGCCGTGGCGGGGATCATCGAGCGCATCGAGGCTGTGCTGCCGGAAGGCTCTGCGCTTATCAGCATGACAATGGAGAAGGACAGCAGCGATGAGTGAGCAGGATCTTTTGCCGTGTCCGTTCTGCGGCGCACATCTGGTAAAACCTTATCCAGACCGACAGGACGTCTATCGCCATCCAGAAGGAACGGGATGTTTTGCTCGCAAGGCAATTATCCACCCGGAGGAATACGACACATGGAACACCCGCACCGTCCCGACCGTTGCGCAGGCTTCTCAGGTGCTGTGGAAGGAGTTCAATTCGAGCAATGCGACGACAAACTTCAAGCCCGCCTGGAACGCTTGGAAGCACAAGATCTGGGCGTGTGACGGAAGCATCTACTCGGCAATGTCCGCATGGCTACGCACCCTAGCAGGAGGCTCCCATGAGTGATCTGGTGAAGCGGCTGCGGGAAGATGCCGAGCACATCCGCAATCAGCCTGATTACGTCGGCAGCCCTGACTATTCAGCCGACCTAGCACTGAAAGCCGCCGCGCGGATCGAGAGGCTGGAGGCGGCGCTACGGCCTTTCGCGTTCTTTGAGCCGGAAGACCCCGAGGACAGCAATCAGAAGGCTTGGGAGCGTGTCTATCAGGACCGGGTTCGGGATTGGATCGACTTTGAGGAAATTGCCGAAGCCCGCACCGCTCTTGGCAATACGGAGAAGGAGCCCACCGATGGAACGCTTTGACCGCCCCATGCCGCCGGTCCACCTCCACCGTCCCAGACGAACCGAGGCGACGATCCAGCAGACCCTCCGACAGGCGCAGACGCAAAGCTGCAACGCCCGAAAGAAAACCATCACCATGCCAAAGCCACTGGTCCTGAAACGGGAGAAGTGAACATGCCGACCGACCACACCATGAGCCATATCAGCCTTTTCGGCTCCGTCCACTGGGCCGCCATGCGTTGCGGTCTATCTCGGGACACCTTCCGCAAAAAGCGCCCGCAAATGGAGACGGACGGATTTCCAATTCCCGATCCGATCACCGGGCACTATGTAAAAGCTGATGTTGATGCTTGGATCAACAGACGCCGCCAGGTGGCCGACGAATTGAAGGTCGTTTCTGGCAGCACCCGAAAGGAGGAAATCAACTATGACGCACTATAAGGATGCCCTTTGGGACGGCTCCGACCCGCTGTATGCGCCCTGCATCAGCTGGAGCGGCAAGAACCCCGAGCGGCGGTATGCCCACTGGAAGCCGCCCGCCAAGTTCAAGAAGGCGGGCTACACCCTTGGTCCGGTGAAACTGGATCCGCCCGGCCACAAGGATGATGAGCACCAGCCCGCCCGCGCGCTGCGCTGCCGTGAGCTGACGAAGGAAATGCTCCGCTGGTACGATGAACAGGACCAGCCAAAGGTCGATCCGGCCACATGGAAGTACCTGATCGCCCGCTACCAGACGGATGAGTTTTCGCCATTCCATGACGTGAAGGCCAACACCCGCGCCGGGTATGTCCAGCAGTTGAAAAAGCTGGAAGAAGTCATTGGCCGCACCAAGATCGACGCCATGACCTATGAGCAGATCAAGACGCTGCAGAAGGCCATGGAGAAGAAGGGCCGCTCGATCGCCTATATCCACCGGTTCTTCAACACGCTGCGCCGGGTTGCGAACTACGGCAAGGTGCTCAAGGTGCCGGCAGCCCGCGACGTTGCCGAGATCCTGAGCGAAATGCGCTTCCAGAACAGCCCGGCCCGTCAGGTGGCACCGACCCGCGAGCAGGTCTATGCCATCATCGGCGCTGCTGACGAGGCGGGCGCCAAGCACTTCGCCCTGGGCATTATGATCCAGTACGAGTTGTCTCTCCGGGCGGTCGACGTGCGCGGCCAGTGGCTCCAGACGGACGAAACCGAGGGCGGGATCATCCGCAACGGCAAGCGCTGGCAGGACGGCCTCACCTGGGACATGCTGGACGCCGACCTGTGCTCCATGACGAAGGTGATCAGCAAGACGGCCAAGAGCCTGCCCGAGCCGTACCAGTTCGACCTCACCGGCACGCCTGAGATCCGCCGCAGACTGGCCGAGATCCGCCCCGAGAATGCCGTGGGTCCGGTCATCATCAGCCCGCGCTCTGGCATGCCCTACACGATCTATGGGTGGTCGCAGGCATGGGCCCGGTTCCGCAAGGCCGCAGGCGTCCCCAAAGAGATCTGGATGATGGACACTCGCGCTGGCGCGGTGACGGAGGCAAAAGGCCTCGGTGTGGATCCGTACATGCTGCGGGATGCGGCACAGCACAAGGACGTCGACACGACCAGCCGCTATGCCCGGTCACGCTCTGAGGCCGCCAACAAGGTTGTAAAGTTGCGTCAGGCGCGCGGCTGATCTATCCGACCCGATAACGCTTTCGGGTCAAAACTCTGATCCAAACCCCTTTGAAAACAAAAGAAGTTTTCTCTTATTTGTAATCAGTAGGTCCGCGGTTCGAGTCCGTGTGGGGGCACCATCAAATCTCCTAAAGCATTGTTTTGCATCGGCTTCTGCATTGGGCAAGGCGAGGCGTAGAACAAATTGGAGACCATTTCGCGTAGCTATGTCTTCGTGAAGGAAGGCATCTGCTATTTCATTCGCCGAGTTCCGGCGGACCTCCGACAGCATTATTCGTCGGGCAAAATCCCTTCAGATCCCGTGGTGTAGCCTTGTCGAGGGCGAACAGAACGGCATACAAGTTGGACGAATACCCTAGCCTTAAGGAGCTGGCACGCGGAGCGGTTTCGGTAGCGGCTGCCGGACAGGCAGCGCACTACCGGCCATAAGGCCAAGCCGCCACGGACCAGACTTCCGCGGCCTGCCCGGGACCGGTGGCTGTGTGGTTGCGGCCTCAGATACTCAGGCAGCAGTATTTCAGCTCCAGGTAATCCTCGATACCGTATTTCGAGCCTTCCCGGCCCAGACCGGACAGTTTGACGCCGCCAAACGGTGCCACTTCGGTGGAGATCAAGCCCGTGTTGACACCGACCATTCCGTACTCGAGCCCCTCCATCATCTTGTAGATGCGGCTCAAGTCGCGGCTGTACAGATAGGACGCGAGGCCAAACTCGGTGTCGTTGGCCGCGGCCAGGACCTCATCCAGCTCCGAAAACCGGAAGACCGGAGCCAGCGGGCCGAAGGTCTCCTCGCGGGCCACGGCCATTTCTTGTGTCACGCCGGTAATCACCGTCGGCTGAAAGAACGTCCCGCCCAACGCATGCGGCCTGCCTCCGGTCGCGACCTGCCCGCCTTTGGCGACGGCATCGCTGATGTGCTCGTTCACTTTGCTCACAGTGGACTCGCTGATCAGCGGCCCGATGGCGGTTCCTTCGGCGAAACCGTCGCCGACCGGCAGAGCCTTCACCGCGGCGCAGAGTTTTTCCACGAAGGCGTCGTGGACAGCATCCTGCACATAGATCCGGTTGGTGCACACGCAGGTCTGGCCGGCATTGCGAAACTTAGAGATCAGCGCGCCTTCGACCGCGGCATCCAGATC
>CAXQAV010000198.1:0-8817 GCA_964221795.1 Luminiphilus sp.
ACTGGGTCGCCATAAAGTCGCCACCGACCATGTAGCTTTCCAGCTTGGTCATGTTGACACCGTTGGTCGCGAAACCGCCCATCGCCTTGTAGAGGGCGGCGGGAATGTTGCGCACTCGGAAGACAAAGCTGGTCATCATTCCGTGGTCGCCGCGCCGCGCATAGTCGGGGTCGCGCGCCATGATCAGAAAGCGGGTGGTGTTGCGGGCGTGGTCCTCGATATGGGCTGCCAGCACCTTGAGCCCGTAGATATCGGCGGCCAGTTCCGAGGCGAGGGCGGCTTTGGACGGGTCCTTGCCGTGCGCAACCTCGCGGGCGGCGCGGGCATTGTCCGAGCTGGTGCGCCCGCGGATGCCGTGTTCTTTCAGAAAGGCGGCACATTGCGGCAGGATCACGGGGTGGCCGTGGGCCTCTTTGACGTCGGCCAGTGTCGCATCGGGTGTGCCGAGCAGGTTGATATGGACCCGCACAAAGGTTTCATCGACGATATGCAGCCCGCTTTCGGGCAGGAGCGAATGGACGTCCGCCACGCGGCCGTAGGTGGAATTCTCGACCGCAATCATACCCAGATCGGCCTCGCCCTCGCGCACAGCGGTGATGGCAGAATCAAAGGTCGGGCAGGGCAGAGGGTCGTAATCGGGGCGGGCCGTCACGCAGGCTTCGTGCCCATAGGCCCCAAGTTCACCCTGAAATGCGATCTTCTGCAACATGACTGTGACCTCCTTGCCCGCTAACATCCAAAAATGGGCACTTGGTCGCGGCTCTATACCTTGCATGTTCGCGTGGGAAGCGGATACATAGCCGCAAAATTGGGAACGGAATGGAACGCGACATGTTCGACACAATGACAATGACAAAACTGGTGGGCGGTTTCTGCGGCACCTTTCTTGTCTTCCTTCTGGGCGCATGGCTGGCCGAGGAAGTGTATCACTCTGGCGGCCACTACGGCGAGCAAGCCTATGTGATCGAAGTGGCTGACGCCGGTGGCGAAGCCGAGGAAGCGGTGGAAGAAGTACCATTCGATGTCGTATTCGCATCTGCCAGCGCTGCGGATGGTGAGGGCCTGTGGCGCGCCTGCCGCTCCTGCCACGCGCTTGAGTCCGGTCAGCATGGCACCGGTCCTGCGCTTTATGGCGTGGTGAACCGCCCTGTGCAGTTCTACGATGACTTCAACTACTCCGGTGCGCTGATCGAAGCAGCGGACGTCTGGACCCCTGACGCGCTGAACGGCTTCCTTGAGAACCCGCGCGCTTACGCTCCTGGAACAGCCATGAGCTATAACGGCATGCGCTCTGTCGAGGACCGGGCAAACCTGATTGCTTATCTGGCGACCTTCGGCAACTAAGCCGCTGCACAATCTGACAGCAAAAGCCGCGCCTTCGGGTGCGGCTTTTTGTTTTCCGGCCCTCTGCTCACCGGATGATCACGCAAACTCAACTTGAATGTTTGCCAAACTGCCCATTTACTTCATCTATAGAAACACCGGTCACTTCAACGGGGAGAAGAAGATGCAGAAACGTCCCATGGCGCGTGCGAAGGCAAAACAGGTCAGCAGATCAGAGGTTTTCGGCAGGCAATGGGTGATCGGATCGCTGGTTGGCATGGCCGCACTCTGGGGCGCGGCCGAGGTGTTTGCGGATGCGCATGATCCGGTGACGGTCAGCCATGGCTATACCAACTTTGGCGAGCTGAAATACGGACCTGACGAAGTGCTGGCCTATGTGAACCCCGATGCACCTAAAGGCGGCGAGTATTCCGAATGGGCGCAGGGCACTTTTGACAGCTTCAACCTCTACACCCGCAAGGGTGTGCCTGCGGCCCTGTCGACCATTGGCTACGAGAGCATCCTGACCGGCACTGCCGATGACCCTTACGGCGCCTACTGCTATCTCTGCACCACCATTGAATATCCCGAGAGCCGTGACTGGGTGATCTTCAACCTGCGTGACGATGTGATGTTCTGGGACGGCACCTTTATGGATGCCGAGGATATCAAGTTCTCGTTCGAACTGCCGCTGGAGCAGGGCATCACCGAATACCGCGCGGTCTACGCCGAATTCATCGACTCTGTCGAAGTGCTGGATACCCACCGTATCCGTTTCAATTTCTCGGAAACTGCGCCGCGCCGCGATGTGGTCACATGGGCCGGAGGTACATCGGCATGGTCGAAGGGCTGGTTCGAAGCGAACGAGGTCCGTCTGGACGAAACCGCAGACGCGCCCTTTATGGGCACAGGCCCCTACCGTCTGGACAGCGTCGATATCGGCCGTCAGATCATCTACCGCTATGATCCGAACTGGTGGGGTGCCGACCTGCCGATCAATCAGGGCCGCAACAACTTCGAGACCATCCGTGTCGAGTATTTTGCCGACAGTGGCGCTGCCTTTGAAGGGTTCAAATCCGGGATTTACACCTTCCGCAGCGAGAACAGCTCGCTTCAGTGGGCGACGGGATATGATTTCCCTGCCCGTGAGAACGGCTGGGTGAATGTCGAGGAACTGCCCGACGGCTCGATCGGGACGGGGCAGGGTTTCGTCTTCAACATGAACCAGGAAAAGTTCCAGGATCCGCGCGTCCGCGAGGCGATCACCTATATGGTGAACTTCGAGTGGATGAATGAATCGCTGTTTTACGGCCTCTACGAACGCCCTGAATCCTTCTGGGACAACTCGGACCTGAAAGCCGTTGGCGTGCCCTCTGCCGAAGAAGTCGCAATCCTGCAGCCACTGGTAGATGAAGGGCTGCTCGCTGCGTCGATCCTCACAGACGAGGCAGTGATTGCGCCTGTGTCGGAAACCATTGATCGTCCGCTGGACCGTGGCGCCCTGCGCGCGGCTTCGGCGCTGCTGGAGGAGGCGGGCTGGATTGCGGGTGATGACGGGCTGCGCCGCAAGGACGGCGAGGTGCTGTCGGTCACTTTCCTTGAGCGCTCGCCGCAGTTCGACCGGATCATCAACCCGATTGTTGAAAACTTGACGCGCCTTGGCGTCGATGCCGTGCTGGAGCGTGTGGATACCGCCCAATACATCGAGCGCCGCCGCGAAGGGACATTCGACATCGTCAACGCCTCTCTGGGGCAGGACTATGAACCGGGGCAGGGTCTGGCCCAGTTCTTTGGTTCGGCTGCCGCAGATGACAGCTCGCGTAACCCGATGCGCCTCAAGAATCCGGCTGTGGACCGGATTATCGAGGTGATCGTGGATGCCGAGGGGCTGGAGGAGCTGACCATTGCCACCCGTACCTTGGACCGCGTCCTGCGCGCCGAGCGGTTCTGGATCCCGCAGTGGCAGAAGGGTGTCCACACGGTTGCCTACTACGACATCTTCCAGTTCAAGGAAGTGCCGCCGCTGGCGCTCTCGCCGATTGACAACTGGTGGTATGACGCCGATCGCGCCGAAGAGCTGCGCGCCGCAGGAGCCTTTCAATAGGCAGTTAGGTTTCGAGTTTCATGGGTGCCTATATCATCAGGCGATTGCTGCTCGTGATCCCCACGCTGTTGGGGATCATGATCATCAACTTCGCATTGACCCAGTTTGTCCCCGGCGGGCCGATCGAACAGATTCTGGCCGAGCTTGAAGGGCAGGGCGATGTCTTTGAAGGCATTGCGGGTGGCGGAACCGAGGTGGTTGAAACCGGAGGCGACGATTACATCGGCGCACGGGGCCTGCCTGCCGATTTCATCGCGGAACTCGAGCGGGAATTCGGCTTTGACAAGCCGCCGCTGGAGCGGTTCCTCAACATGATGTGGAACTATATGCGCTTTGATTTCGGCGAGAGCTATTTCCGCTCGATCAGTGTTTTTGATCTGGTGATGGAAAAGATGCCGGTGTCGATCACGCTGGGTCTTTGGTCGACGCTGATTGCCTATCTGATCTCGATCCCGCTCGGCATCAAGAAGGCGGTCCGCGACGGCTCCCCCTTTGACACTTGGACATCGGGCACAATCATCGTGGGCTATGCGATCCCTGGGTTCCTCTTTGCGATCCTGCTGATCGTGCTTTTCGCCGGTGGCAGCTACTGGCGCATCTTCCCGCTGCGGGGGCTGACCTCGGCCAACTGGGAAGAGCTGAGCATGATTGGCAAGGTGCTGGATTACTTCTGGCATATCACGCTGCCGGTGCTGGCCTCGACCATTTCGGCCTTTGCGACACTGACGCTTCTCACCAAGAACAGCTTTCTTGACGAGATCAAGAAGCAGTATGTGATGACCGCCCGCGCCAAGGGTCTGTCGGAGCGCCGCGTGCTTTACGGTCACGTTTTCCGCAACGGGATGTTGATTGTGATTTCAGGCTTTCCGGCCCTCTTTATCGGCGTTTTCTTCGGCGGGTCGCTGATCATCGAGACACTGTTCTCGCTCGATGGTCTGGGGCGGCTCGGGTTCGAGGCGGCGGTGGCGCGGGATTATCCGGTGGTCTTTGGCACACTCTTTGCCTTCTCGCTGATCGGGCTGGTCGTCGGGATCATCACCGATCTGACCTACGTGCTGATCGACCCGCGCATTGATTTCGAGGCGCGAAACTGATGGCGTGGCTGTCTCCTCTGAACCAGCGCCGCGTGCGCAACTTCAAGCGTAACCGCCGCGCCTATTGGTCTTTGGTGATCTTCGGGATTCTGTTCGGCCTGTCGCTCTTTGCCGAGTTTATAGCCAACGACAAACCCATCGCCGTCAGCTATCGCGGCGAGCTGCGGATGCCGATCTTCAGTTTCTATTCAGAGCGGGACTTCGGCGGAGATTTCCCGACCGAGGCGGGCTATGGCGAGCCGGAGGTCGATTGCCTGATTGTCACCGGCGGGCTGGAGGAATGTTTCGACGAACCCGAAGAGTTGATCCAAGTGGTTGCCGACGGGGGCGATCCGAAGATTGCGGGCTTTGAGGCGGGATGGATGATCTGGCCGGTCATTCCCTATTCCTACAATACGATTGTGGATGTGCCCGGTGTGGCGCCCTCACCGCCAAGTGCCAACAATTGGCTAGGCACGGATGATACCAAGCGAGATGTGGTCGCGCGGGTGATTTACGGCTTCCGCCTGTCGGTGACCTTCGCGCTGACGGTGACTGTCGCGGCCTCGATCATCGGGATTATGGCGGGCGCCGTGCAGGGGTACTTCGGCGGCTGGACGGACCTCTTGTTCCAGCGCTTCATCGAAATCTGGACAGGGATGCCGTCGCTTTATGTGATCATCATTGTCTTTGCGATCTTGGGGCGAAGTTACTGGCTCCTTGTATTTCTCACAGTGCTGTTCGGCTGGCCCGCGCTTGTCGGCGTGGTCAGGGCCGAGTTCCTGCGCGCGCGCAATCTGGAATACGTCCGCGCGGCCAAGGCGCTGGGCGTGAAGGACCGCACGATCATGTTCCGCCATATGCTGCCCAACGCGATGGTGGCGACGGTGACGATGCTGCCCTTCCTTGTGACCGGTGCCATCGGCGGTCTTGCTTCGCTCGATTTCCTCGGGTTCGGCCTGCCGTCTTCGGCCCCGTCCTTGGGCGAAATGACGTTGCAGGCCAAGCAGAACCTGCAGGCGCCATGGCTGGGGTTCACCGCCTTCTTTACCTTCGCGATCATGCTCTCGCTGCTGGTCTTTATCTTCGAAGGGGTCCGCGACGCCTTTGACCCGCGCAAGACCTTTGTCGCCGAAAGTGGCACAGCGGTTGACCAAACCCTCTTTGATGATGTCGCCAAGGCAGAGGCAAGCAAATCATGAGCGCCCCTGTCCTTGATGTGCAGAACCTGCGCGTAGCTTTCCGGCAGGACGCCGCGACGACCCACGCGGTGCGTGGTGTGTCGTTTCAGGTGGGTAAGGGCGAGACTGTTGCGCTCGTCGGTGAAAGCGGGTCGGGGAAGTCTGTGACGGCGCTTTCTACCGTGCAATTGCTCGGTGATAGTGCGGTGATGGCCGGCTCGGTCAAATACCTCGGCACCGAGATGGTCGGCGCCGACGAGATGGCCCTGCGCCGCGTGCGCGGCAATGACATCAGCTTTATCTTTCAGGAGCCGATGACCTCGCTCAACCCGCTGCACACGATTGAAAAGCAGTTGGCCGAAAGCATCGAATTACATCAGGGCCTGCGCGGGGCGGCCGTGCGTGTGCGTATTCTCGAACTGCTGGAAAAGGTCGGCATCCGCGATGCAGAAAGCCGCCTGACCTCTTATCCGCATCAGCTTTCGGGCGGGCAGCGCCAGCGGGTGATGATTGCGATGGCGCTGGCCAACGGGCCGGAATTGCTGATCGCGGACGAGCCGACGACGGCGCTGGACGTGACCATTCAGGCGCAGATTCTGGAACTGCTCGAAGAGCTCAAGCGCGATGTCGGCATGTCGATGCTGTTTATCACCCATGACCTGACCATCGTGCGCAAGATTGCCGACCGCGTCTGCGTGATGAAGGACGGCGAGATTGTAGAGACCGGCCCGACCGCTGAAATCTTTGCCAACCCGCAACACCCTTATACGCAAATGCTGCTCGCCGCCGAGTCGACCGGTGGACCGGCCCCAGTCGCTCAGGATGCACCTTTCGTGCTGCAGACCGATCACGCCAAAATCTGGTTCCCGATCCAGCGCGGATTGCTCAAGCGCACGGTGGGCTATGTCAAGGCGGTCAACGACGCCACTCTGACCGTCCGCGCGGGTGAGACCTTGGGGATTGTGGGCGAAAGCGGCTCGGGCAAGACAACGCTGGCGCTGGCGATCGTGCGCCTGATCCGCTCGGAAGGCCGCATCGTCTTTCAGGGACGCGAGATTGACAGGCTGAGCCAACGGCAGATGCGGCCTCTGCGAAGCGACATGCAAATCGTCTTTCAGGACCCTTATGGCAGCCTCAGCCCCCGCATGACCGTGGCCGAGATCATCGCCGAGGGCCTTGGCGTGCATGGCGTCGAACCGGGGCGGGACCGCCGCGATATGGTGGCAGAGATCATGGGCGAGGTGGGCCTCGACCCAGCCATGATGGACCGCTATCCGCATGAGTTCTCCGGCGGCCAGCGTCAGCGGATCGCCATTGCCCGCGCGATGATCTTGCGGCCCAAGCTGCTGGTGCTAGACGAGCCGACCTCTGCACTGGATATGACTGTGCAGGTGCAGATCGTGCATCTCTTGCGCGAATTGCAGCAGAAATACGGGTTGGCCTATCTGTTCATCAGCCACGACCTCAAGGTCGTGCGGGCGCTGTCGCACAAGGTAATGGTGATGAAGCAGGGCGATGTCGTCGAGGCAGGGCTTGCGGATGCGATCTTCGACAATCCGCAGTCGGATTATACCCGGGCGCTGATGGCAGCGGCCTTTGAGGGCAAGGTGGCCTGAGAGGGCCTAGCCGTCCGCACCGATCATGAAACACTGCGTCCCGCGCGCCTGCAACCTGCGGCAGGCGAGGTCAGCGCCCTCGCGGGTCAGCCCCATGAAATTGGCATCAAAGCCGCCGCTACGTGCCACGACGCGGCGTAGGGCACCGTCGAGCGAACTCATCTCATTGAGCGCCACGCGCAGCAGGACACGCTCGGCATTATACCGTGTGTCGTAGCGGCCCACGTTGATCCCCCAGTGGCGGCCACCGGAGGTCGAAATACGGGTGACAACCTCCGGGCCGGTCTCGGCCGCAATGGCAGGAGCAGCCACGGCCTCGGGTGGTTGGGCAACCGCCAGAACGACCGCTTCTTCCTGCGCAGGTGCGGTCGGGCGAGCCGACGGGCGAACGGCAGGCGCGCTGCTGGCAACCAGTGTGACGGTTTCCGGCGCAGGCTCTGCGGTTTCGATATCGGCAATGACCTCGGTCACGGCTGCGGTGACAGCCTCGGCCACGAGCGCATCGATCACGTCGGTATCAACTGAGGAAAGCAGCAGATCGACGGCTGGTGCTTCGGTAGACGGTCGCGCAATGGGGCGCATGCTGCTTGTCACCAGACCATTGGGCCGGATGGTGCGGCCTCCGGATTCGGCCATCACACCCGGCGGGGTCGGACGGCGCAGCGAGGCATTCGTTGGTGCCCGCTGGAAACCCATGTCCATCAGCTCGGTGATGCGGGCATTGCGTGCGGCGGTTGATGAGCCGCCAAAGACAGTCGCGATGATCCGCTCCTGCCCGCGCTGGGCCGAAGCGACAAGGTTGAAACCGGCAGCACGGGTATAGCCCGTTTTGATGCCGTCACCACCGGGGTAGCTGTCCAGCCAGCGGCGGTTTGTATGCCGGACCGTTGCGATCCCTGCATCGGCGGTGCGGCGTGAAAAGAGGTTATAGTACTGCGGGAAATCGTAGATCACGTGACGGCCCAGAACCGTCATGTCACGGGCGGTGGACAGGTGACCCGACTCGGTCAGGCCATGCGCGTTGCGGAAGGTCGTGTTCGTCATCCCCATCGCCCGCGCGGTGCGGTTCATACGGGTGGCAAATTCCTCTTCCGAGCCGGAGATCGCCTCGGCAATCGCGGTCGATGCGTCATTCGCAGATTTGACTGCCGCGGCACGCAGCAGATAGCGCAGGCGGATCGTCTGGCCTGCGCGCAGACCGAGGCGCGAGGGCGGTTCCGACGCGGCATGCCGGCTGATCGTGACGGGGGTATCAAGGCTGATCTCGCCACGCTCGATTGCCTGAAAGGCGATGTAGAGCGTCATCATCTTGGTCAGCGAGGCCGGATGCAGACGGGTGTCAGCGTTGCGGGAATGCAGGACTTCACCGGTGCGCGCGTCGATGACCATCGCGGCATAAGGCGCGGCGGACGCCTGTCGTACGGGCAACCAGGTCGCGGCCAGCGTCAGCAGAAGCAGGACGGCAACCCATCGCAGCCCCGTGGTGTGCCAACTCGCGGACGGGCGAGGAAGGGAAGGCG
>CAXQAV010000199.1:0-2511 GCA_964221795.1 Luminiphilus sp.
ACGGCTTCGGCTGTGGCAGCAACCGGCCCGGCGGTATCCTCACCGGTGATCGCGCTGGCCGGTATTCAGAAGTCCTTAGGCGACCTGCACGTGCTCAAAGGGGTGGATCTGGTCGCCGGCACGGGCGAAGTGGTCACCATGATCGGCTCCTCAGGGTCCGGTAAATCCACCCTCCTGCGCTGTGTCAATCTCTTGGAAGTGCCCGAACAGGGCTCGATCACCATCAGCGGTGAAGCCATCGGGTTTAGCCGCAAAGGCCAGGAGCGGGTGCCCGATAGCGCCGGGCAGGTCAATCGGATCCGCGCCAATCTTTCCATGGTCTTCCAGCAGTTCAATCTCTGGGCTCATCTTTCCGTGATCGAAAATGTCATGCTGCCCCAGCGGCGTGTGCTCAAGCGCACGCGCACCGAAGCCCTTGAGCGGGCTCAGGCGACCCTGGATCGGGTGGGCATCGGCGACAAGGCCGAGGCTTATCCCGCCCAGTTGTCCGGCGGCCAGCAACAGCGCGCCGCCATCGCCCGCGCGCTGGCCATGGATCCAACCGCCCTGCTTTTTGATGAGCCGACATCCGCACTCGATCCGGAACTCGAAGGCGAGGTCTTGCGGGTGATCAAATCGCTCGCCGAAGAGGACCGAACCATGCTGCTGGTGACCCATGACATGCGCTTTGCTCGCGATGTTTCCGACAAGGTCGTGTTTCTCCATCAGGGCCGGATCGAAGAAGCCGGAACCCCGGCGGAGATTTTCGACAGCCCCCGATCAGAACGGCTGCAGCAGTTTCTGGCCGCCTCGGAAAGCCGCTGAGCCATGTTTGAATTTTGCCCTCTGATCGCCGAGCAGGTCAAAACCGCCCTGGGTGATGACAGTCTGAGCATTCCGCTCATGGATCGTTTGCAGTGGTTCAGTTGCTACTTCACCACGCCCAAGCACCTGGGCATTTTCCGGGCGGCCGGGGTGGTCTTGCTGATCCTGGCCTTCACCGTGCCGGTGGCGCTGATCCTGGGTTTTCTCGGCGCGCTGGGTAAGGCGTCTCGCTGGCCGGTGATCAGCCAGATCTGTACGCTCTATGTCATCATGGTGCGGGGTATTCCGGACATCATCTTCTTCCTGTTCGTGCCGCTTACCATCGAGATCGGTATCGAATTTTTCCTGCACAAGGTCGTCTATTGCAGAGGTCTGGCGGAACCCTTCTTCAACGGTGTCAGCATCACCCCCTGTCCCGATGCGGCCATCATCCCGACCCAGTTCAACCGGATTGTCCTTGCCGTGATCGCCTACGGCATCGTCTTTGGCTCCTTCGCTGCCAACATCATCGACGGTGGTCTGAAGGCGGTGCCCTTTGGCCAGCGGGAGACCGGCGCGGCCTTTGGGCTGACGCGGCGGCAAGTCTTCCTCGACATCCATATGCCGCAAATGTGGCGCTATGCCCTACCGGGATTTTCCAATTTGTGGCTGATCCTGATCAAGGCGACGCCGCTGCTGTTCCTGTTGGGGATCCAGGACATCATTTATTACGCCGATTTGCTGGGCAAATCGGCAACCCGGCGCTATTCGACCTATCCTCACGGCGACTGGAAACTCTGGTATTTCATCGGGCTGGGCCTGTTCTATCTGGTGCTGACCATGGCATCCCAATCGGTCTTTGCGGTGCTTGAGCGGCGCTTCAGCCGGGGCATGACGCTCAATGAATCCTCGAGCGGGAGGGTCTAGGCGGTGGAGTTCATCAACGATTGCCTGGTGGCCTTTGACCAGTATGCCTTGCGCAGTTTCGGCCGTGGAGAACGCAGCCTGCCCGGCGCGACCAACGCCCGAGGTGGCCCCATCACCCTGTGCAACATGACCGTGCTGATCGGCTCGGGCATGCTCCGCAACATCATATTCGGCGTGGTGGCTCTGGCGACGGGGTTCTTCCTTGCGCTGGCACTGGCGCTGCTGAAGGCGCGCAATGAATGGTATCTGAGCGTCCCGGCGCGGGTGGTGATCTACACGTTCCGGGGCACGCCGCTGCTGATCCAGTTTTTCATTGGCTATCTGATCTTCGCCTCCTTAGGGGCGGGGGTATTCCGCACGGCAGCCTATGGTGCCAGCGTGGTACTGTTCTTCAACACCGCCTGCTACGCGGCAGAAATCCTTTACGGGGCATATCGCGCTGTGCCCAGCGCCGACCTCGAAGCAGCGCGGGCCTTTGCGCTTCGGCCCTTTGACCGCTTCCGTGACGTGACCTTTCCGACCATGATGCGGCTGGCCTGGCCCGCCTATACCAACGAGGCCATCTTTCTGTTTCACGCCACGACCCTGGTGTTTCTGGGTGCGGGCTTTCCCGTCCGTCGACAGAGCGGTGATGCGCTCTACTATGCGCAGTATTTCGCCGAGCGGACCTTCAACCCTTTCATCGCCTACCCGATCGTGGGTCTCTATTTCGTTTTGGTCACCGCGGGCTTGATCCTGATCATGCGCACGGTGCAGGTGCGCTTGAACCGGCATTTGCGCAACGCGCGCTGAAGGGGATCG
>CAXQAV010000200.1:0-2484 GCA_964221795.1 Luminiphilus sp.
GTCGACACGGAACCGGGCATCCGAACAACGATATCGGGCGCATAATAGTCATGCAGCGTCGCGATGCCGCGATCTTCCCAGATCTCCTTGGTAATACCGACGATATAGTCAGGAAAGTCGCGGAATTTTGGGTCAAAGCCCTTCATTTTTGGTCCATCCTTCGGGAATGCGGGCCGAGCCGCGAGTAATGAGAGGTCCGTCAATCTCCACTCTGCGCGCGCCTTGTGGGCCGCCTTCGATTTCTTCGAGCAGAATATCAACGGTCGAGGCCACCATGCGGTTGGCGGGCTGACGGACGGTGGTGAGGGAATAAGCAGGCCATGCGGCGGTTGGCACGTCGTCATAGCCGACAACCGATACATCACCCGGTACGGACAGCCCCAGTTCCGAGCGCAGAACGTCCATCACGGCAAAGGCCATGTGGTCGTTGGCCACGAACACCGCGTCAGGCGGGTCGTTTGCAAACATGGCACGGGCGGCGGCGGCGGCTGTGTCCATCTGAAAATTGCCAACACCGCGGGCATGGAGGCTCAGGCCGTCCTCGGCCAGACGCTCGCAGAAGCCCGTTTCGCGGTCGCGCTGGGTCGATGCCCCTTCCCAACCTGCAATATAGCCGATCTTGCGATGCCCTCCGGCCAACAGAAAGTCAGCCACCTTGCGCCCGCCAGAGTGATTGTCAGAGGTCACGGCAGACATGTCCGGGTCATCTTGCGAACGGTTGAACAGGACCATGGGCACACCGGCTGCACGGCAGCGCGCCGACAGTTCCGAAGACATGGCAACCGATGCCGCGATGATGCCATCCACCTGATAATCCAGGATTTCTTCGATGACCTCATCAATGCTGTCGGTGGTGTTGGGCGCCATGAACATCAGGACGTGATAGCCGCGTGCCTGCAACGCGTTGGACAGCTTTTCCAGGGCCTCGGGGTAGAAGTGGTTTTCAAGATAGGCAACGACCAGCCCGATGATACGTGAGCGCCCGCACACCATTGCGCGCGCCAGAGAATTCGGCCGGTAGCCCAGCTGGTCGGCCGCTGCGCGCACCTTCTCGACGGTTTTCTTGGACGCGGATGCACCGGGGGTGAACACCCGGCTGACGGCGGATTGCGAAACACCGGCAAGGCGGGCGACGTCGGCAGATGTTACCTTGGCTGCGGTCATTCTGCGGTCCACCCTCCGTCAATCATCAAGGCCGACCCGGTGACGAGCGCGGAGGCATCCGAGGCCAGAAACACCACACCGCCCATCATGTCCTCGACTTCGCCTACACGGCCCAGTTTGATCTTGTCTTCGATCCAGGCGCGGCGGTCGGGGTTGTCGAATGTGGATTGGGTCAGCGGTGTCAGAATGAAGGTCGGACAGATCGTGTTAATGCGGATGCCGGCTTTGCTCCATTCGATGGCCATCGACTTGGTAAAGCCTTCTACCGCGTGTTTGGTTGCGGAGTAGACGGCGCGATCAATGCCGCCGACCTTGGCCATCTGGCTGCTGATATTGATCAATGAGCCGGGTTTGCCCGCATCCATAAGCGCCTTGGCAACGGCCTGTGTCAGGAAATAGGCCCCTTTGAGGTTCAGCGATACGACCGCATCGAAATCCGCAGCTGTTGTTTCAATCGCAGCGCTATGACGGGCGAGCCCGGCTGAGTTCACCAGGACATCAAACGGGCCGTCGCTGGCCGTCCTGGCGGCGATGGACGCCTGCATGGCTTCGGTGTCGGCGACATCCAGAACCATCGTATCTGCCGCCAATCCGGCTGCCTGCATTTCATCCATCAACTGCTGCAGCGGCTCTGGTCGCCGGGCAGCCAAAGTAACTTGCGCTCCGGCTTCGGCCAGTGCGACGGCGCAGGCGCGCCCGATGCCAGAGCTGGCCCCCGTGACCAGCGCGCGTTTGCCATCAAGACGAAAGGAAGGGGTGCGGGGTAATGTCACGAGGGGTCTCCGGTCAGTGAAATGGGGCCAAGGTGTCGGGCTTTGTTGAATTCACGCAGCCGCGCAAACACGTCAACGCCAAGCTGCGCGTAGACATCCAGAAGGTCAACCAGCACCCAGTTCTCGCGGATGAGACCATTTTCCATGCGCCAGAAATCAAGGCTGCGCAGATCGATTTGCGTTCCGCTCGGTGCGATCCCAAGCCAGCCGCCTGCGGTGATGCTCTGGCGCATGTTGGGCCAGCCGGTGACGGCAGCATAGGGCCCATCTCCGAAGAAGTGGAAATCCAGCGCCTCGTCCTTGGCGCCCCGGTCCGGCATGGCGCTGAGGAACGGGATCTGGTGCCAGTTGCGAAAGCCAAAGACGCCGCGGGCGGTGCCGATGCCTGCGGGTCCGTACCAGTTGAATCGGGGATGCCAGAACCGTTCCAGTTCCATCACTTCCGGCCCGCCCTGCGCCGGGTGGCGGGTGAGATGGGCAAGCATATCGACAACATGCGCACAGGAGGCCTGTGCCTGCTCGCGGTCCCATGGCCCCGAAACGAACC
>CAXQAV010000201.1:0-2255 GCA_964221795.1 Luminiphilus sp.
CAGAATGCAGGCGGAAATGGAAAACCTCAGGAAACGACTGCTTCGCGACCAGGAGCGTGCCAGGAAGTTCGCGCTCGAGCGAATCATGGCGGACTTACTTCCAGTGCTCGACAGCCTGGCGCGCGCGACAGAAGCAGACTCGGGCTCAGCCACGGTGGAATCTCTGCTCGAGGGCAAAGCCCTGATTCTGAAGATGCTCGGCAAGGCCATGACGGACCATGGGCTGGTTGAAATTGACCCGCTGGGGGAAGCGTTCGACCCTGCACAACACGAAGCCATGACCATGCAGCCGTCTTTGGATTATCCCGAAAATGTGGTGATGGAAGTGTTGCAAAAAGGCTTTCTTCTGCATGAGCGGTTGTTGCGCCCGGCAATGGTCGTTGTTTCCAAAGGCGAACCGCAAGATTGAAAAACGGGACACAACCCCAAACTTAAGGACTAGTCATTTTTACTGATTTTTTGGAGATTTCAGCATGGGCAAGATCATTGGAATTGACCTGGGCACCACCAACTCCTGCGTGGCAGTGATGGAAGGTGGGCAACCCAAGGTCATTGAAAATTCGGAGGGAGACCGAACCACACCGTCCATCGTGGCCTTTACGAAGGATGACGAGGTTCTGGTCGGACAGTCGGCCAAGCGCCAGGCGGTGACAAACCCCAAAAACACATTGTTCGCGATCAAACGACTGATTGGCCGCAAGTATAACGAAGACGTCGTCCAGAAGGACTGCGAGCTTGTGCCTTATGAAATCGTTGGGGCGGAAAACGGGGACGCGTGGGTACAGGTCGACGATCGAAAGATTGCCCCGCCCGAGATCTCGGCCCGCGTTCTCATGAAGATGAAGAAAACGGCCGAGGAATACCTCGGCGAAGAAGTGAGTGAGGCGGTGTTTCCGGTGCCGGCTTACTTCAACGACTCGCAACGCCAGGCCACGAAAGATGCCGGCAAAATTGCGGGGTTGACAGTCAAGCGGATTATCAACGAGCCGACTGCCGCAGCCCTGGCCTATGGTATGGATAAAAAAGGCGGTGACCGCAAAATCGCGGTTTACGACCTGGGCGGCGGAACCTTTGATATCTCTATCATCGAGATCGCCAACGTCGATGGCGAGCACCAGTTCGAAGTGCTCTCCACCAATGGAGACACATTTTTAGGCGGCGAGGATTTTGACAAACGGATAATCGATTACCTGGTTGCCGAATTCAAGAAAGACCAGGGCGTGGATCTGCGAAACGATCCTCTGGCGCTCCAGCGTCTCAAGGAGGCCGCGGAGCGGGCTAAAATTGAATTGAGTAATGCCCAGCATACCGAGGTCAATCTGCCCTATATCACGGCCGACGCCAGTGGCCCGAAGCACCTGAACATCAAGCTGACCCGTGCCAAGCTGGAAGCGCTGGTGGAAGACCTGGTGAAAAAGACGATTGCGCCATGCCGCACGGCACTGGATGATGCAGGGCTGAAGATTGACGATATTGAAGATGTGATTCTGGTCGGCGGCCAGACACGCATGCCCAAGGTTCAGGAAGCTGTAACCGAGTTTTTTGGCCAGGAGCCGCGCAGGGACGTTAACCCGGATGAGGCCGTTGCTGTAGGCGCCGCAGTTCAGGGTGGTGTACTTGCCGGCGACGTCAAAGACGTCTTGCTGCTCGATGTGACCCCCTTGTCCCTTGGTATTGAAACGCTGGGCGGGGTGATGACCAAGCTCATCGAAAAGAATACGACCATCCCGACCAAGGCGTCGCAGATATTCTCTACGGCAGAGGATAATCAGACTGCTGTCACGGTCCACGTGCTCCAGGGTGAGCGCGAGATGGCTTCTGCCAACAAATCGCTTGCCCGATTCGATCTGGCGGGGATTGGCGCTGCGCCGCGGGGTATGCCACAGATCGAAGTGACCTTTGACATCGACGCAAACGGTATCATGCATGTCAGCGCGAAGGACAAAAACACGGGCAAGGAGCAGAAAATCGAAATCAAGGCGGGTTCGGGCCTGTCCGACGCCGAGATCGAAAAAATGATCCAGGACGCCGAGGCGCATGCCGAAGAAGACAAGAAATTCCAGGAAATGGTCACGGCGAGGAACAATGCCGACGCGATGATCCATGCCACGCGCAGCGCTCTTGCAGAACACGGCGAGCAATTGTCCGAGGATGAGCGTCAGCCAATCGAAGACGCGGTCACGGGCGTGGAAGAGGCGATGAAAGGCGATGATAAAGACGCCATTGATGCGGCTTCCCAGAAACTCACCGAGGTC
>CAXQAV010000202.1:0-17336 GCA_964221795.1 Luminiphilus sp.
GCGCAGGGGCAACAAAGGATGCGGCTTTCCGAATGGGTTAATTTGGCGCAGGGGCGGCGATTTGCTGCACTTTTTGGCCTTTGGCGCTGACATGATCCCTGTTGGAAGCTAGGCTCGACCAAAAAGGGGAGAATAGGCCATGCAGGAAGCACCGCCATTTATCATCGGGATCGAAGAGGAATACCTGCTCGTCGATCAGGAAACCCTTGCGCTGGCCAAAGCACCGTATGGGCTGATCGAAGCCTGCAAGTCAGACTTGGACGAACAGGTCAGCCCCTAGTTCCTCCAATGCCAGATCGAGATCGGTACAGGCGTCTGTGCCACGGTGGCCGAAGCTCGCGGGGACCTGCGTAACCTGCGTCGGACCGTCGCTAGACATGCCGCCGATTTCGGCCTCGCCCCGATTGCGGCGTCCTGTCACCCATTTGCAGACTGGAAGGACCAGCATCACACCGACAAGGAGCGCTACAACCAGCTTCGCAAGGATCTGGGCGGTGTGGCACGACGGATGCTGATTTGCGGGATGCATGTCCATGTCGGCATTCCTGACAAGGAAATGCGCATCAATTGGGTCAATCAAATCAAATACTTAATGCCGCATCTTCATGCACTGTCTGCGTCGTCCCCTTTCTGGCAGGGGCAGGACACAGGGCTGTCGTCCTACCGTTTGACAGTTTTTGACAACCTGCCGCGCACGGGCCTGCCACACTATATGACGGGGTGGGAGCAGTTCTCTTCCACGGTCAACACGCTGGTCGATTTGGGTCTGATCGAGGATGCGTCGAAAATCTGGTGGGATCTGCGACCCTCCGCCAAATTCCCGACCGTCGAATCCCGCATTTGCGATGTTGCCCCACGTATGGAGGTCACCCTGACGCTTGCGGCCCTGACGCAATGTCTGACACGGATGCTTTGGCGCAAGTCCATGGAAGGGTTCGGTTGGCGTGTCGTGCAGAACTTCATGATCAACGAGAACCGCTGGCGTGCGCAGCGTTACGGGGTGAGCGAAGGGCTGATTGATTTCGGTCGCCGCGAAATGATCCCGTTCTCTCAGGCGATCGACGAAATTCTTGCCCTGATCGCCGAAGATGCAGAAGTCTTGGATTGCGTGGACGAAGTGAATGTGGCCAAACAGATCCTTGTGAACGGGACCAGCGCTGACCAACAGCGCGCGGTTCACGCGCAGACTCTGGCGGACGGTGGCAGCGAATCCGAGGCGCTTGCAGCTGTGGTCAGACACCTCGTCGCGGAGTTCGGTGCCGATCTCTAAGGGGCGGGGGTGTCGAACACTTCAGCGAATGTCTGTTTCAGCGCCACATCGAGATCGTCCATGCCGACCGGCAGCCCCAGATCGACCAGCGATGTCACGCCGTGTTCGCGGATGCCGCAGGGGACGATGCCCTCAAAATGTCTGAGGTCCGATTCGACATTGATCGAGATGCCGTGAAACGACACCCATTTGCGCAGACGGATGCCAATCGCGGCGATCTTGTCTTCTGCCAAGCTGCCGTCCGGGTTCAGCGGCTTTTCGGGGCGCTGCACCCAGACCCCGACACGACCCTCGCGGATCTCACCCTTGATGTTGAACCGCTCAAGGGTCGCGATCACCCACGCTTCAAGGTCCTGCACGAATTTTCGCACGTCATGTCCGCGCCTGCCGACATCAAGCATCACATAGATCACGCGCTGCCCGGGCCCGTGGTAGGTATACTCGCCACCGCGACGGGCCTCATAGACCGGAAAACGGTCGGGATCGACGAGGTCCTCACGTTTGGCAGAGGTGCCGGCGGTGTAGAGCGGCGGGTGTTCGAGCAGCCATACGCATTCCTCGGCCGAGCCCGCAATAATTCCCGCCACGCGCTCTTCCATGAAGGCCAGCGCGGTCTCGTAGTCGGTCAGCCCGTCTGTTGTGATCCACTCAACCATAGCTGCTTGCCTAGCGACCTGCTGTTTGGTTGAAAAGAGGGTCTTTTCCCTCTTGGCATCGGAAATCGGCTCGTCTAAGAGTGCGCGCACTTACCTGCTATGGACATGCGGTCGTGGCGGAATTGGTAGACGCGCAGCGTTGAGGTCGCTGTGAGCTAACACTCGTGGGGGTTCGAGTCCCCCCGACCGCACCATACCTTCCGATTTCCTTTATGATCGCTGCCCGTCGTTCCGCTGCAATTAGCTGCCGCCGAAATTCCATGATATCATTCCTACGATCAGGCCGTCGAAGCTGAATGCGTCATCTTTCAGCTTGGATGGATAGAGACCGGATGGGTAGTAATTCACGACGAGAGACACGTCCTCGAAAATCTCGTAGTCGACGCTGAGCCCGATCATCGGAAACAGACCGTTGGTTTCGCGCAACAGGGCCGTTGGTTCGTCAGGATACCACAAGATCCCCGCGACCGGGCCGATCGAAAGGGGGCCATTTTCGTAGGTAAATGAGTCGTGCGTCAGGCTGACTGTGTAGCCCAGTCCAAACCCCTGCATGCTGTGATCATAGACTGCAACATATGGCTGCCAAGGCGCGCAATCCCAGCCGAGGGCAATACCGCGCGGGTCCAGACCTTCGTCGAAGATGGCCGGATTCTCGGCGTTCAGGTGATGCGTAGAGGTGATCAGGTTTGCCTTGTCCGGCATGATACTGCAGGCCATGGCTTGGCCCGTTGCAAGTGATGCTGCGATCGCCAGCAGTGAAATGCGCGCAAGTTTCGTGTCTTGGAAACGGCCAAGCGCCCAGTGCCAAGTCTTGCCTGTTATGTTTGTCGCCATGACGACCACCTCGTTACTGAATTTTCCCCTGCGGGTTTGCGTCAGGCGTCCCGCTGCTCATCTTTGAAAGCAAGCCAGCCAAGATCGCCAGCGCCCAATCGGGTGGCCTGCGAGCCAGATAGGTGGAGAACAATCCGACTGGATGGGTCTGGATGACAGAAGTGGTGCGATGGTTCTGCGAAGGGAGAGATTGCGGCAGGCGGGAACCTGTCAACCAGAACGCATGGAGGCGAGTCGCGCTGACCGCAACTTACCCCCCTGAAAAGCGTCAACTACCGTGTTGCGGTTCTTGACGGGACGACTCGTCCCGCCTCTGCGAAGATCAGGTCCGCGCCTTCTCGAAGGATGCCCATGCCTTTTCGAACGCGGTAAAGTCAAAGCCGGGTTCCCGCGCGGGGCCGAGGACGAGTTGTTCGGTCTCAAGAATCCTGGTGATCGCGGCCTCCAGCTCACCCAGATAGTCCGAAGGAATTACCACCGCGCCGTGTCTGTCTGCGTGGACGAGCTCGCCGTCTTCGACCTCCATGCCGAAAATCGTCACTTTGGTTCCGATTTCGCGCACATGCACAAAACCGTGGCTTGGGCCGATTGATCCGGCAACCACGGGGAAACCCTCCGGCAGATCGCCGAGGTCGCGCATGACACCGTTGGTCAGCGCACCGGACAGGCCCAGACCTTTATGCACAGTCGTATTGATCTCTCCCCAGAAGGCACCGATGGCGTTGGCCCCGTCGAGGTCCTCGATCACCGCGATGGCAGGGCGGGGGCCGGTGGCCATGTGGCGGTAGTAATCCATGCGGCGCTGTTTGATGACCTCGGGGGCTTCCTCGGGCGGGGTTAGGGCGGCGATCTTGGCAGTGCGGGCAAAGCCGACCATGGCACCGGCCGCAGGATCGCTGGAAAGCATTGTGCCTCGTGTGAAACGGTCAAAGCCGCGCTTGCCCTCGACCACTTCGATAGCGTTGCAGACGGTCGGTGTATCGACACGGCGCAGCAGTGTCAGAAGGGTGTCTTGCATGGCTTAAATCTCCGTCAGCCAGATGCGCAGGGCATCGGTGGTTTCTTGGGCGCGTTCCAACGTCGGCAGGTGGGCCGCTCCGTCGATCACGCGTAACGTGGAATGGGGGAGCAACGCGTGCATCAATTCATGCCGCGAAAGCGGGCAAAGCCGGTCCTCTCGTCCGCAAAGGACAAGGGCTGGTTTGGTGAAGTTGCGCAGGACTTCGGTCTGGTCGGGGCGGTCGCATAAGGCGATGGATTGGCGGATAAAGACCTCGGGGCCGAGGTCCAGCGCCATATCCATGCACAAATCAAGAATCGCCGCGCGGTCGGGACCTTCTGCAAGGTAGTTGGGTTTCATCTCATCCCGCATGACGCTGATCAGTCCGCCGGATGCGGCTTTTTCGATCTGCGGACCTCGGCGGGCCTGCATTTCTGGCAGTTCTGCCAATGGGTTGGTGTCCATCAGCGCCAGCCCCGCAACGCGGTCAGGGGCTTGGCGCACGACTTCCATTGCGACGATCCCGCCCATGGAGAGGCCGCCAAGGGCGAAGGTTGCGGGGGCGGCGTCCAACACCTGTCGGGCAAGCGCCTGCATGCTGTCGGCCTCGGTGATTGGCAGCACGCTTGCGCCAAGCGCCGCGACCTGTGGCGCAAAGAGGCGGGCATCGCACATCATGCCCGGCAGGATGATCAGCGGCAGTGTCACGAGGCGCGGCGGGCCCCGTCGGCCAATGTCGCGAGCTTGGCATAGGCAATATCGGGATCAACGGCACCGAAGCCTGCGAAAGTGCCAAAACCGCAATCGGAGCCCGCGATCACGCGCTCGGCCCCAACAATATCGGTAAATCTTTCAATGCGTTGCGCGACAAGCTCGGGGTGTTCAACAAAGTTGGTCGTTGTGTCAACGACGCCGGGGACCAGCACCTTGTCGTCGGGGATGTCGGCCTTGCGGTCGCGGAAGACGGTCCATTCATGGCCGTGGCGGGGGTTGGAGGTCTCGAAGAGCACGTAGCGCGACTTTGTCGACATCAGCGTGTCGAACATCTTGGACATGGGGATGTCGCAGACGTGCGGGCCTTCGTAGTTGCCCCAGCAGATGTGCACGCGCACCTTTTCGGCGGGCACGTCCGAGAGCGCGTGGTTGAGGGCCTCGACATGGCGTTGGGCCACTTTGATAAACTCTTCGTCGCTTAAGTCATTGAAAAGCATATGTCTTGAAAGCGCCAGGTCGGGGCAGTCGAGTTGCAGATCGAGACCGGCGGCGAAGATGGTTTCGTATTCGGCCTTCATCGCATCAGCGAGAGCGGAGAGGTAGGCGTCGCGGGTCTTGTAGAAATCATTCTGCAAAAACAATGAGATGACACCAGGTGAGGCGGCGTTCATGAAGCCGCGCTCGGCTCCGTGTTCGGTCATGGCCGCCTTGAGGTTGGAGATATCCTTTTCCAGCTCGCCCTGACCTTTGGATTTCACCTCGCCCACGCACATCGGACGGGCGTATTTCGGGGTGCCGCCGTCGTCCGCTAACCTTTTGAGAAAGCTTGGAAATAGTTTGAGGTCGGCTGGTGCGTTGCGGGGGCTGTCGCCGTCAAAACCGGTGTAGCGGTCCTTGACGTAGGTGGCGTAGGAAATCTTGGAGGTCTCGCCGTCGCTGACGATATCAACGCCTGCATCTACCTGTTTTTTCACGGTTTCCGACACAGCAGCGGTCATCGCCGCGTCAAAGGCAGCGGGATCGTAGTCCTCCTTGCGTTCGCGGGCAAAGATGAAGTCCACCACCTCTTGCGTGCGCGGCAGGGACCCTACGTGGGTTGTTAAGATTTTCGACATTAGCCCTCTCCTCCAGTGATCGGCATCGCGTCAGCGCAACGTCGGCAAAACGTCGGGCAAACGCAGGCCGAAGTTTCTGTTAACCTTTCCACGTCGGACCGGCGGGATCGCCTGTCGCGACGACATGATAGAGGCTTGCCTCGCCCGTCATGGAGGGCAGGGCGTTGTGCGGCAGATTCTCGGGCACAGACATCGTGTCACCGGGGGCCAGTGTCACACTGCCAGCCTGATAGCCGTTGCCTGCCTCCCAGTTCACCCGCCAGTGGCCTCGCATGGGCATCAGCACCGAAGGGTAGGGGTGCGTGTGCATCTCGGCGCTGGCAGAGTTGCGGTTCATGAAGCCGACCTCGAAACCCGGCTTGTCCGTCAGCATTCCGTTCTCGCCGATCACCAGAACCGGTTTCTTGTCGGCCATGGCCATCATGTCCCAATAGCGGGCGACGTGGTTGGGTAGCACGTCGCGGGTAGACGGCTCGGGGCGTTTGGCCAGTTCAGCGTCGGACATAAGCGGCATCGGGCCGACACCCTCGGGCAGGCTCTGGCCCTGCTTGGTATCATAGAGCTTGCCGTTCTCGCCCAAGACGAGCCCGTGGGCAGCGGCATCCTCGATCACCTGCGGCGCCCACATGACGCCACCACCAGCATCGTCACCGCCAAGGATCGCCATGATCATTCCGTAGTCGGTGCCGATGTTCTCGAAGCCGCGGAAGATGCCTGTGGGGATGTTGAAGATATCGCCTTCCTCCAGCACGACCTCGCCTGCGGTGCCATAGCGGCCCCAGAAAAAGCGCCAGCGGCCCTTGAGGACAAAGAAAGCCTCGGCGGTGTGGTGGTCATGGAGCGAGTTCCGGCATTTCGGCGGCTGGCCTGCCGCTCCGATGTTAAAGCCGTGCGGGATCGAGATATGTACATGCTGGTCGGGGCTTTCCGAGACGCCGCCGCCGATGATCGTGAAATTCTCTTTCTGGTCAGACCCGGGCGTGTGTGCGTCGATAAAGGCGGTCTTGCAGGGTTGCAGGTCGCCGTAGCGAACGATGCGGGATTCCATGTCTTTGGTGTTCATTTTGCTGATCCTTTCGGTGTGTCTTCTGTTGGGGGGCTCAGAAGACAGACCCCGGAGGATGCGGGTTCAGCCGCTTGGCGCGGTTGGCCTGAAAAATGGCGTGCAGCCGTTTGATGCTTTCGGTCTGCGCCACTAGAGATCTCCTGTCTGCAGCAGGATCTGCTTCCAGACGGCGGTTTCGTCAAAAAGCGTCCATTCGCGACGCAGCCTGATCTGTCCGCCGATCAGCTCGCCCCATTCGGCGTGGCTGATCCCGAGAAGATAGACCTCGGCTCCTGTCGGTGCGCCGAATGTGCCCCAGCCGCTGTGTTTGCCATGCAGAGACCATCGGATCGCCGAGCGCGGCGGCATATTCGGATCGTCACGGCCGATCTGGTGGTGGATCGTGAAAGCCGCATCCGGGAAGGCCGCACGAAGTCCCATCCAGAAACCGTCTGCCGCAGCCCAGCCGTGGCCGGGTTCTCCGCCGGGGTATTCCAGTTGGGCGGCGCGGTCGTATTCGCTTTCGATCGCAGCCATATCCGCGCCCATGATCCGGTTCAAAAGCTCTGCGTGCCTTTGCCCCCATGCGTTGTCGTTGCCCTTGCCCTTGTAGGGGCCGGGTTTGTCAGTAGTTGGTGACAACGGTTTGACTACTGTGTCGGGGCCGCCTTCGCGCATGATCAGATCGCGGGCATAGTCTTTCGGATCCCAGCCGATCTGCCGCACGATGGCGGTCTGGTCCCGGATCAGCCATTCGTCATCAATCGCGTTGTTCCTGGCGTGGCAGTCGGCAAGAATCCGGTAGCGCAGTTTCCTGCCCGAGGCCGCGCCGTAAACCCCGTCGCGGGCGTGGGTCGCTGTCGAGATGATCCGGTGCGAAGAGAGCATCCCTTCTTCGGGCGTGCCGGACCAGATCACATCCTCGCCCAGCAGTTCACGGTCGGGAAATTCGGCCAATGTGGCCATCGTCGCAGCGATCACACCCTGATTGCCCACCACGACCGAGCCGGGAGAACGCACGACGATATCGGGCGCGTAGTAGTGGTGCAGGGTCGCGATGCCGCGATCCTCCCAGATCTCTTTGGTGATCCCGATGATATAGTCGGGGAAGTCGCTGAACTTGGGATCAAAGCCCTTCATTGGATCCATCCTTCGGGAATACGGGCAGAACTGCGGACGATCAGCTTGCCCTCGATTTCGATCTGGCGCGGCGGGATTGCAGGGCTTTCGATCTGGGCGAACATGGTCTCCACGGTTGTATCGACCATCCGGTTCACCGGCTGGCGGATCGTGGTCAGGTCGTACGCCCCCCACGCTGCCAGAGGCACATCGTCGTAGCCGACGATGGAGATGTCCTCGCCCGGCGTCACGCCAGCTGCGCGCAGGGCGTCCATCACCGCAAAGGCCATGTGGTCGTTGCCCACGAAAATCGCATCCGGCCTGCTGTCGCCTCTGATGAGCGTCGTCGCGCAGTCCATTGCCACATCGCGGTTGTACATCCCGTCCACCACCGAGACCGGCGCGACGCCACCCTGGGCCAGAGCGGCGAGAAAGCCCGCCTGCCGGTCGCGCCCCGTCGAGCTGCCCTGCCAGCCGGCGATATGGGCAATCCGCTTGTGTCCGCCTGCCAGCAGGAATTCCGCTGCCCGCTTGCCCCCCTTATAGTTGGCCGAGGTCACCGCGGTCAGCCGCATGTCGTCCTGCCCGCGGTTGAAGAGCACCACCGGAATTCCAGCGGTCTTGGCGCGGTCCGCGAGATCCGAACTGATCGAGACAGAGGCCAGAATGATCCCGTCCACCTGATAGGCCATCAGATCGTGCATGACCTTGTCCACTCCGTCCGTCGAGTTGGGCGCAGTGAAGATCAGGATGTGATAGCCTTTCTCTTGCAGCGCATTCGAGAGCCGTTCGAGGGCGACGGGGTAGAACTGGTTGTCCAGATAGGCCACCACCAGCCCGATGATCCGGCTTTTCCCCGAGACCATCGCGCGCGCCAGCACATTGGGCCGGTAGCCCAGTTTGTCGGCCGCTTTGCGCACTTTCTCGACCGTGCGCGCCGAGGCGGAGGCGCCGGGCGTAAAGACGCGGCTGACCGCTGACTGGCTGACCCCTGCGAGGGCGGCGACTTCTGCCGATGTGACCTTGGAGCGTTCCATCAGTCCGCTGTCCACCCCCCGTCGATTGAAAGGTGGCTGCCTGTCATCAGGCCGGACGCATCAGAGGCGAGATAGACCACAGGGCCCATCAGGTCCGTAACCTCGCCCACGCGGCCCAGTTTGATCTTGTCCATGATCCATGCCACGCGCTCGGGATTGCGGAAGGTCTGTTCCGTGAGCGGGGTCCGCACGAAGGTCGGCCCGAGGGTGTTCACGCGGATGCCCTGTTTGCCCCATTCGATCGCCATGGCTTTGGTAAAGCCCTCGACCGCGTGTGTGGTCGCGCAATAGACCGCGCGGTCGATCCCGCCCACAAGTGCCATCTGGCTGGTGATGTTGATCAGGCTGCCGGGTTTGCCCGCCGCAATCTGGCCCTTGGCGACGGCGCGGGTCAGGAAGTAGGCACCCTTGATGTTGATATTGCTGACCGCGTCGAAATCCGCCTCGGTGGTTTCGAGCGCGGGCGAATGGATCGCAAGCCCTGCGGAGTTAACCAGAATGTCGAAAGGTCCTTGCGCGGTGACGGCGGCTTCGGTCGCCGCAACATCGGCCACGTCAAGGGCGAGGGCGCTGGCCCGCATTCCGGCGGCGGTCATTTCGGCGACAACGGCGGCGAGTTTCTCGGCATTACGTGCAGCCAGAGTGACATCGGCCCCTGCCTCGGCCAGCGCCACGGCAGCGGCAAGGCCAATGCCGGACGAGCCGCCCGCAACGAGCGCCCGTTTCCCGTCAAGCCGGAAGGATGGAGTTGTCGGTAGTGTCATGCGAACTGGCTTTCTGGCAAGGTGATGGGACCGAGATTGCGGGCCTTGTTAAACTCCCTCATTCGGCCAAGTACATCCACCCCGAGTTGCCGATAGACGTCAAGCAGGTCCACCAAGACCCAGTTCTCGCGGATCAAACCCTCCTCCATCCGCCAGAAATCGAGCGATCGCATCCGGATCTCGCGCCCGGCTGGGGCGATGCCCATCCAATCGCCCGCGCTGACGGTCAGGCGCATGTTCGGCCAGCCTGTTTCGCAGACGTAATTGCCTTCGGCAAACCAGTGCGACGACAGATCCCCCAAGGCATCCAGTTTGCGATCCGGCATCGCTTTCAAAAACGGGATCTGGTGCCAGTTCCGGAAGCCCGCGATCCCGCGTCCGGTGCCGATCCCTGCCGGTCCGTACCAGTTCAGGCGCGGGTGCCAGTATTTTTCGAGCTGCATCACCGCAGGGTCGGGATCGGCAGGGTGTTTGCAGAGGTCCGTCAGCATCGCGATGACATGGTCCATCGTTGCCTGCCCGTCACCCTGCGCCGTCAGCCCGTCTTGCGTCATCGGAGCAGGCGTGGCGATAAACTTGCCTAGTTGCGGCGCCATCGGCCATGCATTGGCCTGCATCATGACTTCGGGGATGTCCCAGATGATTTGGGCCTCGATGATCCTGCCGTCTGCGACACGGAAGAATTCGTGATAGCGCATATGGGTCAAGTGACCTGTTGGCGGGATATCCAGCCATGGGCGCAGCATGGTGCCCATATAATTACCCATGCAGCCAATCCAGTCCTGTCCTTCGGGCGTGGTTCCGGCGAGGACGATCAGGTCGCGGCGTTCAAGGTCGGGCATGGCGTCGAGAAGTGGCGCATAGGCCGTATCCCAGAAGGCCGCACCGGTGACGGTGCCAAACGGGTGGCACAAATGAATGACCGCATCCGTGGCAAAGGCCTCGTCAAGAACGGCTTTCGCATCGTGCGTTGCCGTGGCTAGCGCCGCTTGGAACGGCGCAAGCATCGACTTGGTCATGGCGGTCATTCGGCGGGCTCTTGAAAGGGGGCACCTTCTCCGTAGGGTACGTTGCGACCACCATAGCGGCGGACGCGGATATTGCATTGCTCGGCGTGACCGACAAATCCCTCCAGCATGCACAGGCGGCTGCCATAGGCACCGATCATGGCCGCGGCCTCGTCGGTTGTGACTTTCTGGTAGGAGTGGGTCTTGAGGAACTTGCCGACCCAGAGGCCACCGGTATAGCGCCCCGCCTTTTTCGTCGGCAGCGTGTGGTTGGTGCCGATCACCTTGTCGCCATTGGCCACATTGGTGCGCGGTCCCAGAAAGAGCGCGCCGTAGCAGGTCATCTTTTCAAGGAACCAGTCGTCGCGGTCAGTCATCACCTGCACATGCTCCGATGCGATGTCGTCGGCCACCTGCAGCATTTCCTCATAGGTGTCGCAGACGATCACCTCGCCGTAGTCTTCCCAGCTTTTGCCGGCGGTGTCGGCGGTCGGGATAATCTTCAACAGACGGTCGATCTCGGCCATTGTGTCTTTCGCCAGCTTTTCCGAATTGGTCAGCAGCACGGCGGGCGAGTTGTAGCCGTGTTCGGCCTGCCCGAGCAGGTCGGTTGCGCAAAGCTCGCCATCGGCGGCGCTTTCATCTGCGATGACCATGGTTTCGGTGGGTCCCGCAAAGAGGTCGATGCCGACGCGACCGAAGAGCTGGCGCTTGGCTTCGGCGACAAAGGCGTTGCCGGGGCCGACGAGCATATGCACGGGCTCGATTGTTTCGGTACCGATCGCCATGGCGCCGATCGCCTGGATGCCGCCCATGACATAGATCTCATGTGCGCCGCCGAGGTGCATGGCGGCAATCACAGCGGGGTTGGGTTCGCCCTTGAAGGGCGGGGTGCAGGCGATGATGCGCGGCACGCCTGCGACCGCAGCCGTGGCCACGGACATATGCGCCGAAGCGACCATCGGGAACTTGCCGCCGGGCACATAGCAACCCACCGATTGCACGGGGATATTCTTGTGCCCGAGGATCACGCCCGGCATGGTTTCGACCTCGATGTCGCGCATGCTGTCGCGCTGGGCCTGCGCGAAGTTGCGAACCTGCGCTTGCGCGAATTTGATATCTTCCATGTCGCGGTCCGAGACCTTGGCGATCAGCGCCTGAATTTCATCGTCGCTCAGTCGGTAGCTGGCGCGGTCATATCCGTCGAATTTCACCGAGAGTTCGCGGACGGAGGCATCGCCGCGTGCCTCGATGTCCTGCAGCGTGGTTTCAACGACCGCGCGGACCTTGGCGTCATCTGCAGCCTTTTCGGCTTCGGGTTTGCTTTGCTTGAGGTATCTGATTGCCATTCTTATTGTCCTTCGTTTGCGGCGGCCTGCGGGTTCCGTACGGGCCGTAGCATTATCCTTTTACCGCTCCGGCTGTCAGCCCGCTGACGATCTGGCGCTGGAAGACCATCACCAGAATGAAGAGCGGCACAGTGGCCGAAACCACGGCGGCGACGGCGAACATCACCTGACCTTCGGTGTAAGTCGATCCCAGAAAGGCTGCGATTGAGGGCACCATGGTGCGGTTGCTTTCGGAAAGCAGCATCGCGGTGACGATGAAGTCGTTATAGGCCAGCAGGAAGCTGAACAGCCCTGTCGTGATTACGCCGGGCCACATCACGGGCACGATCACATGGCGGAAGGCCTGGAACTGCGTGCAGCCGTCCACCTTGGCACTTTCGTCCAGCTCTTTGGGGATGTTCTGGAAGAATGAGTGCAGCATCCAGAGCGTGAATGGCTGGTTCATAGCCACAAGCGCGATGATCGCTGTCGGCAGGATGCCCCAGACGTTGTACTCGAACGCAGGCAGCAGGTAGCCTGCGACCAGTGTCACCTGCGGCAGGGCGCGGAAGATCAGCGCGATGATCAGCAGCCAGAAGGTATAGCGGTAGCTGGAGCGCGAGAGCGCATAGCCGCCCAACGTCCCGATAGTCAGCGACGTGCCCACAACGAAGAAACACACGACGAAAGTATTGATCACCGAACGCCAGAATTCCTCCTGGATCCAGGCGCCCTCGTAGCCTGCCAGCGTGAAGGGGGTACCGTAGTTGGCCTGGGTCCGTGGGCCTGTCAGCGCGTCGGTCCAGTTGTTGATTGAGAAGAAGTCGAGCTCGACTTTGAAGCTGCCCCATGCCGTCCAAAGGAATGGAAAGGCTGCGGCCATCAGCCAGATGATCAGGAAGGCGTTTGTCGCGACCTTGAGGCCCGCAGGCATCCGTTGTGCTTTGCTCGCCATTAGGTTTTCCCCTTGAAGTCACGCCATGTCCGCACCAGCACAGGCGATAGCAAGATTGCGACGCCGATGATCGTCAGGACAGAGGTTGCCGAGGCTGCCGAGAGCTGCCGTGTCTCGCCGCCCAGATCGTTGAAGATGATCCAGCTCAGCGTGGTTGCATGGGCCGAGGCATTGAAGCCGACGATCGGCTCGAAGACCCGGAAGTTGTCCATCAGCTGGATGAGCGCCACGAAGGTCACCAGCGGCATCAGATGCGGCACAATCACGAACCGCAGCTGCTGCATGCGCGACGCGCCGTCGATCTGTGATGCCTCGAGCTGGTCCTTGGGCAGGGTTTGCAGCCCCGCATAGAACACCACAAAGGCGAATGGCGCGGAATGCCAGATGCCCCAGATGATGATGGCGATCCACATCAGCGGCGTCGATGCCTTGATCGACAGATCAGGGTCTTGCGCCAGCCACGATATAAAGGTTCCCAGAATGCCGCGTGCGTCGATCATCCAGAACAGGACAAGCGAGCCGATCAGCGGCGTGACGGTAAAGGGCAGCAGCGAGAAGAAAATCACCAGACCCTTCAGCCGCTGTGTCAGCGTATTGACCGCCAGCGCGATGACGAGACCCAGAATGATTACGAAAGGCGTGACGATGAAGGTGTAGGTCAGCGTAAAGCCGATTGCGCGGTAGAAGGGCAGGTTGTTCAGCGCGGAAAAGAACTCGCCATAGGTGCCCGAGGCGCGCCAGGCTTCTCCGACTTCGGCAAAGGCAAGATGGCCGCGGTCCTTGTAGATATCCAGTCCGACAAACCGGCCCAGAGGTTCGGCCTCGCGGATCGCGGCGGTCGCTTTCTGGTCAATGGTGGTTTCCTGCTGGCAGCCGAAGGGGCCGCAGTTTTCCACCGTGATCAGGACTGCTTCATGCGGCGCAAAGACGGACTGCGTGACGATCGAGACGATCGGCAATGCAATAAACAGCAGCATTGCGAGCCCCGTCGGCAGGAAGAACCAGAAAAAGGTGCGATGTTTCATCGTCCGCGCTCTTGCTTGGGTTTCGGGTGGGGGAAGGGCGGTGCCGCCCTTCCCGAAGTGCGAGCCTAGTTGAGGAAGCCTGCCTCGCGAGCGGCAGCGCGGTAGGCGGCCTCGACATCGGCGAGGGCCTGCTCTGCGCTTTCGTTGCCTTGCATGAAGTCGTTCAGTTCAGCACCCAGTGCCGTGTGCATCAGACCCATGTATGGCAGCATCGGATAGGGGACCGTCCCTGCGCCTGCAGCTTCGAACACGCCCACAGCAGCCGGTGTGGGTTCATACCCGTCGATCAGCCAGACGGCCTGAACCGCAATTTCCTCGTTGTCCATCAGCTCGGGGCGGATGCCGTTCATCAGCGCGACAAAGGTCGCTTCGGCTTCTGCGTCGCTGATGTTCTTGGCGACGGTCCAGCCGTCCCACCAGAGGGTCGAGGCAGGAATGTCGCCGCCGCCAACGGTCATCGGACCTGCGATTGCGAAACCGTCGATGACTTCCTGAGGGACACCCTCGGCGGTTGTCAGGGTTGCGGCGCGGCTACCCCACATGTTCATGAGTGCGACGTTGCCGGCGCGGAATTCGGCGTTGGTCGCGTTGGAGTCATGCGTGAGGAAGTCGGGGTTCATATACTCCGACAGCGCCTTCATCATGTTCAGTGCATTCACGCCGGCTTCGGTGTTCACATTCGGCTCGGCTGTGCCGGGCTTGAAGTGTGTGCCACCATAGCCGAGGAACATGTTGTTGAATTCCTGCGCCAGGTTCCAGCCTGCGGCGTAGGCCCCGCCGACAGGGTTTTCCATGATCCCCATCTCGCGGATCTTTGCTGCAGCGGCCAGCATTTCTTCATAGGTTTTGGGCGGCTCGGCGCCGATCTGTTCCAGAACGTCGGCCCGATAGACCAGATGCTGCGCGTTCGCCATGAATGCGACCGCCATGACCTCGCCGTTGATCGTGATCAGCTGGGTCGGCTTCAGGTCCTGACCATATTTGGTGACCAGATCGTCAAGCGGGCGAATGACGTCTTCATTCATGAGCGCAACGATCGACGAGTTGGCAATGATCGCCGAGGTGTATTCAGCAGGGTTGCCGGACATGCCCGCCACGTTGATCTGCTGGTGATCGGCTGTCAGGTTGGTGCTGACCTCGCCGCCCGTGCAGGCGGCCGCTTCGGCGCCGACAGTCTGGATTGCGGGAAACTCGTTCCCGACGATGCTGACGCGCGCCGAGATTTCGCAGGCGGCGGCGTTTGTCGCCGTCATAAGTGCCAGAACGCTGGCTGTTGTGAATGATCTTAGAAACATTATTCTCTCCCTGTTTCCAAAGTTTTGGATGCACCTTGCAACCATGCACCCTCTGATCTCCCGAGCGCTTTGCGTTCGGGCTCCTCTCCGGGTTAGTCCCCGATCCGTTCTCCTGTTCGGGCATCGAACAGATGGCAATGCGTTGCCGGTATCCCGATCGAGATCGGGTCACCGATCTCGGCGCGGAAGGTCTTGTCGGCCTTGGCCGTGACAAGCGCCCCGCCGATGCGGACGCTGACCATGGTAGCGTCACCCAAGAGTTCGAGCGTGTAGATCGGCGCGTTGATCTGGCCGTCACCGACCATGCTGACGGTGGCATCCTCCGCACGGAAACCGAGCGTGACGGGACCATCCTTGGCCGCCAGTCCGCGGATCTCGGTCTTGTCTGTTGTGAATGTCCCGCCGCTGCATGTGCCGTTGATTAGGTTCATGGCGGGCGAGCCGATGAACCCTGCCACAAAGGTATTGGCAGGGCGGTCATAGATTTCGGTCGGGCTACCGACCTGCTGAACGATGCCTTTTTCCATCACCACGACGCGGTCAGCCAGTGTCATCGCCTCGATCTGGTCGTGGGTGACATAGATGGTGGTCACAGCTAGTTCGTGGCTGAGGTTCTTGATCTGCGCGCGGGTCGAGACACGCAGTTTGGCGTCAAGGTTGGAAAGCGGCTCATCCATCAGGAAGACATTTGGTTCGCGCACAATCGCGCGGGCGAGGGCGACGCGCTGGCGCTGCCCGCCTGAAAGCTCCGCCGGTTTGCGGTGCAGGAAGTCGTCAAGTTCGACCATTGCGCTGGCGCGGCGCACCCTTTCGTCGTGCGTCGAAGGGTCTGCGCCACGGACGCGCAGGGGGAAGCGGATGTTCTCGTAGACGTTCAGGTTGGGGTAAAGCGCATAGCTTTGGAACACCATCGCTACATCACGGTCTTTGGGTTCGAGGTTGTTGACGACCTTTCCACCGATGCTGATTTCGCCGGAGGTGGGGTCTTCTAGTCCGGCAATCATCCGCATGGTCGTGGTCTTGCCGCAGCCCGAAGGCCCCAGGAGCACCAGAAACTCGCGGTCAGCGATCGTGAGGTCGAAATTGTCCACACCGACAAACGAACCCCAGCGTTTCGTCACACTGCGCAACTGGATTTCGGCCATCTGGCATCTCCCCCCCTCGGCTCATGCAATGGATTTGCATACGTTTGCAATAACGCTAGACTCGGGCCAGTCAATTCGGCAAGCTCTTTTTGCACACGCATGCAAATCTCTGTGAGGCCAAGGAAAAATGACCGATTTTCAGGGGCAGAAGGCAATCGTTCGCGACTACTACGCGGCTTTGGACGCGGCCGAGGGCGAAAGAATCACGCAGGTGATGGCCGCTGCGGTGGCGGATGACTACCTCTGGCGCGGCTACCACCCGTTCGGCGAGATCCACGGGGCCGAGGCTGTCTCGCTGAGATTCTGGCAGCCGCTCAAAGCGTCGCTCTCGCGGATGCAGCGCAGGCAGGACGTCTTCTTTGCCGGGACCAATGAAATCGACGGACATGACAGCGTCTGGGTTGTCTCGATGGGGCACCTGATGGGGCTCTTCGATGCGCCATGGCTCGGCATCCGTCCGACTGGCAAGATCGTGATGCTGCGCTATTGCGAATTCAACCGGATCGCTGATGGCCGGATTGCAGAGACTGCGATGTATTTCGATATCCCGCATCTGATGGCGCAGGCGGGCCAAGATCCGTTTCCCGTGCAGACAGCGGCTTTCCTGGTCCAGCCGGGGCCAGAGCCGCATGATGCGCTGCTCTTTGATCGCATCGATCCGGCGGAGGGTCAGAAGACGCTTGCGGCGATCAACGCGATGATCACCGATCTGGGCCAGTGGAAGTCGGGCATGACGCTGGAAGATGAACTGGCGCGCAGCTGGCACGATGACATGCTCTGGTGGGGCCCGCATGGTATCGGGGCGACTTATACAATCGCGCGCTACGCCAAACAGCATTCGGGACCATTCCGCGCTGCCTTCAGCGAGCGATCGAAGACTGCGCATCGGTGCCGGATGGCAGAAGGGCACTACGGCGGTTTTTTTGGCTGGCCGAATTTCTCGGCACGGTTGACGGGGGAATTTATGGGAAGGCCGCCGACAGGGGAGATCGGCGAGTTCCGCGTGATCGACATCTACCGCCGCGAG
>CAXQAV010000203.1:0-2900 GCA_964221795.1 Luminiphilus sp.
GTCGCCACCCACACGCAGCCCGTATTCGGCCTCGGCCCCGACATCAACGATCCCGGCATCAAAGCCCATACCCGCAATGGCAGAGGTGACAAACTGCGTATCCCCCTCATGCGGGCGCATGTAGTCCACCGAGCCACCGACATAGAGATCCTGAGCCGCAACAGCGGTGCTGATCAGCGAGAAAACGGCGGCGGGGATCAGGCGGTTCATCGAAAAATGTCCTAACGCTAAAGGCTTAACTCACAATATAGGCCCGAATCATGAAAATGGCCAGCGGCAAGCAACATCTGGCATCTGCCCCGCGACCCCGCTAGAAGGCGTGTCGAACCTGCAAGGATACGTTCATGGCCCGTCATCTGATCACATCCGCGATTCCCTACATCAACGGGATCAAGCACCTCGGCAACCTTGTTGGCAGCCAGTTGCCCGCCGACCTTTATGCACGTGACCTGCGCCAGCGCGGGCATGAGGTGCTGTTTCTCTGCGCCACCGACGAACACGGCACCCCTGCCGAACTCGCGGCGGCCAAAGCGGGCAAGCCTGTCGCCGAATATTGCGCCGAGATGCATGACGTGCAGTCTGAGATCGCCGAGGGCTTCCGCCTGTCCTTCGACCACTTCGGACGCTCCTCCAGCCCGCAGAACTATAAACTGACCCAAGCCTTCGCAGGCCGTCTGGCCGAGATGGGCCTGATACGCGAAGTGACCGAGGAACAGGTCTATTCCATCGCCGACGGCCGTTTCCTGCCCGACCGCTATATAGAGGGCACCTGCCCCAATTGCGGGTTTGAATCCGCGCGTGGCGACCAGTGCGACAACTGCACCAAGCAGCTGGACCCGACCGACCTGATCAACCCCTATTCCACGATCTCCGGCTCGACCGAGCTGGAGGTGCGCGAGACCAAGCACCTCTACCTGCGCCAGTCCGCCCTCAAGGACGATCTGGCCGCGTGGATCGATAGCAAGAAAGACTGGCCGGTCCTGACAACCTCGATCGCCAAGAAATGGCTGAACGATGGTGACGGGCTGCAGGACCGCGGCATCACCCGCGATCTGGACTGGGGCATCCCCGTCAAGAAAGGGACCGAGGACTGGCCCGGCATGGAGGGCAAGGTCTTCTACGTCTGGTTCGACGCCCCCATCGAATACATCGCCTGTGCGCAGGAATGGCAGGACGCGGGCAAAGGGTCTGATTGGGAGCGCTGGTGGCGGACCGACAAAGGTGCCGACGATGTGACCTACACCCAGTTCATGGGTAAGGATAACGTCCCCTTCCACACGCTCTCTTTCCCCGCGACGATCCTCGGCTCTCAGGAGCCATGGAAGCTGGTCGATTACATCAAGTCGTTCAACTACCTCAACTATGATGGCGGCCAGTTCAGTACCTCGCGCGGGCGTGGCGTGTTCATGGATCAGGCGCTGGAAATACTGCCCGCCGACTACTGGCGCTGGTGGCTGCTAAGCCATGCGCCCGAAAGCTCGGACGCGGAATTCACATGGGAGAACTTCCAGACCGACGTGAACAAGGACCTCGCCGATGTGCTGGGCAACTTCGTCAGCCGCATCACGAAGTTCTGCCGGTCCAAATTCTCCGAAGCCGTGCCCGAGGGCGGCAGCTACGGCCCTGCCGAGGAACAGCTGATCGCCGATCTGACCAGCCGCATCCGCGCCTTCGAGGCTTTCATGGACAAGATTGAGGTCCGCAAGGCGGCTGCCGAACTGCGCGCGATCTGGGTTCTGGGCAATGAATACCTGCAGGCGAACGCGCCATGGACCACCTTCAAGACCGATCCGGAAACAGCGGCCATGCAGGTGCGTCTGGCCCTGAACCTGATCCGCATCTACGCGGTCCTGTCGGCTTCCTTCATCCCCGATGCGTCAAAGACAATGATCGACGCGATGCAGACCGATGATGACAGCTGGCCCACGGATGTGGCCGCCGCACTGGAAACCCTGCCCGCAGGTCACGCCTTTACCGTGCCGGTCAACCTTTTCCGCAAAATTACGGACGAAGAGCGCGCGGAATGGGCGGAACGGTTCGCGGGCAAGCGGGACTAAGGCGCTAACGCCAGCCCTGCCACCATTTCAGATTGGCCTGCTTGGCTGCGAAGCTCTCGATCAGGGCATCGCGGTCATATTCGTCGCGGATCCAGTCCACGATCCCGATCGGCGACTGCGCGTTCCGCGCCGCGTAGGTGTCAAAGAAATGGTCCAGAATACCCGTCGATGTACGCCGGATGTGCAGGTAAAGGAAGGAAAGCTGACGCATGGCTTTCTCGACCGGCTCGCCCTCATGGATCATTAGATAGAGAACCCCCGCGAGCCCCGTGCGGTCGGCACCGGATTTGCAATGGATCAGAAACGGCTTTTCGATTGTCTCGAAGGCCGCGATCAGCTCGAGCAGCCGTTCACGAACGGGAGCCTGTCGGGCTGACAGGGAAACAGAGACCAGCGTCAGCCCCAGCGCATCGCAGCTTTCCTTTTCGAATAGGAAGGGCGGCTCGCTGTTTTCTCCGCGCAGGTTCAGGATCGTCTTGATGCCCTTCGCCTTATAAGCGGTGAAGCGTTTATGCTCGGGGTGGTTGGAGCGATAGACGCCGGGCGCCACTTCCGAGAAGTTGTGCCACAGCGCCCGCAGCACCCCGTGATCCACCCAATTGAAGAGCATTTGCGCATGGCGGCGGCTTTCGGGATCGGTGATGTCGCCATTGAACTTCGCGCGAAGCGCGCGTTCCTTAGCCACCAATGCATCCCTCAATCGCTTCAAGCCGCTGATCCTTCTGGCAATAGGGCGGCTCAATGTCCCAAACCCGCGCTTATTGCAAGACCTACCCTGCGGCCAATCGCACCAACCGGCACCAAAGCGCATGACCTCACTTGCCCGTCCCGGATTTAGAACAT
>CAXQAV010000204.1:0-3037 GCA_964221795.1 Luminiphilus sp.
CCGACCACGCGTTGGATCTCCGCGGGCACGCGAAAGCTCTCGGTCACGGCCAGGGCCAGCGCCAGCGTGACCGCCCCGCGAAGCCCGCCCCAGAGGATCGCGACCCGGTAGGGCCGTTCCACTTTCGGGGACAGCTTGACCTTGGTCAAAAGCGGCAGCAGCGCAAACAGGATGACGGCCCGTGCAGCGATTGCTGCAATGACCACCACGCCGACCAGCAAGACCTCTTGCAGCGAAACCTTCTCCAGCAGGCGCGGGATCAGCAAGGCGGCGAGGATGAAGATCAACGCCCCGGCCCAATGGGCCAACACATCCCAAAGCTCGCGCAGGTTTGCCCAGGCCTGCGGCGGCATCCGCCCGGGCGCGGTGAGATTGAGTGTGAGACCACTGGCAACAACCGCGATGACGCCGGAGGCGCCGACGCTTTGCTCCGCGATGATATAGGCGAGGTAGGGCAGGGCGGCGGAGATGGAGACCTGCGCCAGCTCGTGACGCCGGAACAGTCCCATGATCCAGACTGCGGCGCGCGCCAAGGCCCAACCGGTTCCCGCGCCGCCCAAGATCAGAAGCGGGAACCGGGCCAGGGCCTCTTCCAGATCGGGATCAGGAAGCCCCAACATGACAAACCCCATGAATAACCCGAACAGCGCAATCGCCGCGGCATCGTTTAAAAGGCTTTCACCCTCGATGATGCGCGCAAGTCGGCGGGGGGCAGAGATCGACCGAAAGATCGAGACAACTGCCGATGGATCGGTGGATGAAACGATGGAGCCGATCAACAGGCACGCGGCGAGCGGCAGGGCGCTCACCCAAGCCAGCGCGTATCCCACGCTGAGGGTGGCGACGACCACCGCCACCACGGCCAGCATGAGGATCGGCACCCAGTCATCCAGCATCCGCCGCAGTTCCATGCCGAGTGTGGCCTGGAACAACAATGTTGGCAGAAATACGTAAAGGAACACATTTGAGCGGATCGGCAGGCCGAGAATTGCTTCTGCCACCGGATTCAAGGCGTCGGTGAGCTCGGTATGCAGGAAAAAGGCCGCAGCGATTGCGATCAGGCTGCCAAAAACAGCGAGGATCACGCTGTAAGGCAATCGCAGTCGTGCGGCCAGCGGTTCGGCCACGCCAATTACAAGAAACAACGATGCGATAATTGTGGTGACAACAACGATATCCATGAGGTTCCGTTACCCCAACAACTCCCGGACGTGTATCGCAATTTACGGGTTCCTGCGGATATCAGCCGTGCGTGCCGAATTTTTATTCAGCGGCGACGGTGGGTTTGGCCCAATCCTCCCATCCGGTGCCTGTTCGGGTGATCGGTCCATCCCAAGCAAAGGGAATTTGGTGAATCGTGGTGTCCTTTCCTTCAGTGCAAATCACGAAATAGGCGGGTGCCATCGGCGCGCCCTGCAGAAATTCGCTTTCGTTCATGTCGGGCAACGACTGGTTGCCGGTCGAGGGCACGCTGGCAAACGGCACACCTGCAAAGACGCCGTGAACAGGCGCGTGAACATGGCCAAAATGGATGTAGTCAATCTTCGCAGCATGCTGGCGGATCAGCGCATGAAGTGGCGTACGGTGCTCTTCGATAAGTGCGATTTTGTCCTCGGCAGGTAACCCCAGCGGCATCGGGTTATGATGCAGGAAGATCCTCGTGCGAGCGCCGCTTTCCAGCTCGGCCGCCAACCAAGCGCGGCGGTCAGAGCAGAAATGACCTGCATGCGTTCGCTCGCCCACGCTGTCGAGGTAGATGAAACGGGTTTCGCCGACCGTCTCGGCATGATTGACGAATCCGTACGGATCGATGGGGTGATCGTCAAAGACGGCACGGAATTGGGCGCGATCATCGTGGTTTCCACTCATAAGGCGGACGGGGATGCTCAGACCTGATATGGCCGTTTTCAGAGCTTCATAGGCGGCACGCTCCCCCCAATGCGCCAGATCACCAGTGATGATGATCCGGGCAGCGTCGGGATGGTGTTCGGCCACATGCCTCAGCGCCTGATCAAAGCGCGCATGCGGGTCGAGGCCACCCATCTCTTCGCCCGGGACGGTCAGGTGGATATCGGAAATGTGAATGATTTTCATGTGTTAGCTCTGGTCACTTTAGGGCCCGACCGCGCAAGTGGCCTTGGCGCGGCCGGGCTGTATCATTAGCTGTTCGGCAGCAGGTCAGAGATTTCGTCGACCAGCTCTTCTTGCAGTGCTTTCATGTCGGTGGCGTCGCCGGTGACGATCCGTTCGATCCCGTCATAGATCACCTGGGTGATGGCCAGCCCGTTGGTGCCGGGATAGGCCTGCCAGTCGCGCAGAAGCGGCAGTTGGTCCACTGCGGTCTGCTTGTTGGGGTTGCGTTCGTAGAAGTCGGCGAGGATCACCTCGTTTGCGGCTTTGTTCGGCGGCATGTAGCCGGTGGTCTTGGCAACTTCGGCTGCGCCGCTGCCCGAGGTGATGAATTTCAGCCAGGCCCAGGCTGCCTTCTGCACCTCGGGATCGTCGGAAGTCGAGGTCAGCATCGCTGCGTTGCCGCCAGCAGGCAGCCCCTTGGGGGGCGTCCCCATGCCCGGGAAGGGGCCGGTGACCAGTTCAAAGTCGCCTTGCGACCGTTCGACAGCGCCCAAAGCCGACGTCGACCAGAACATCATGCCGATTTCCCCGGCGGAAAAGGAGGCCAGAGCGGCTTTCCAATCCAGATTCTGCATGTCGCACCGGGTGAAGATCTCCTGCATCTGCTGGAGGGCTGCCAGGGCCTCGGGGCTGTCCATGGTCACGGAACCGTTTTCGACGATGGCCTTGTCCTGCGACCACATCAACGCTTGCAGAAACCAGTTTCCGGTAACGTTCCAGCCCCAGAAGATCGGGTTGTCCACCCCTTCGGCTTTCATGGTTTCGCAGGCTGCGATCACCTCGTCCCAGGTCTCGGGCAACGCGTCGACCCCTGCTTTGTGCAGGATATCCATGTTGTAGTAACCGACCGGCAGCGAGACCGAAAATGGCAGGCCGTAGACCGCTCCGTCAAAGGTCGAGAGGG
>CAXQAV010000205.1:0-5169 GCA_964221795.1 Luminiphilus sp.
AACCCGTTCACAGGGATCGGCTGAGGCGTGAAATGGACAGCGATATTGGCCTTGATCTGCATGGGATCATTGGTGCCGTAGATTGCAGCCATCAGAACGTCCAACGTATGCTCGGTGCAGTTCTGGAACTGACGGTTGCGCGGATTCGACAGGACCGAATAGCTGGGATTATGCAGCGCGGCATAGGTGGGACTGCCAATCACCTCGAGCAACCTCTGCTGCAGGCGCGGGTCGGGGATGATCACTCCGGCATCCAGTTCGTAGACATTCGCAAAGAACTCGGCCGGTGAATCCTGCACCAGATCACTGCGGGTCAGATCACCGTCGCGTTGATAGAGGTTGTAGACGCGATACCCCTGCCCCCGGCTGCCGTCAGCGCGGGTAATGCTTGAGTAGACCCAAAAGGCCACATGTGTGTAATTGATCCCTTCGGGCAAAACAGCGGGATCGCGGCCCACGCGGGCGACGATGGCAACCTGTGCTCCGCGCGCGGCCAGATCGCGCTGCACGCGGTCGGCGAAAGTTGCGACGTCGGCAGCAGGCAGGACAGGATTGCCGCTGGCGCTGCTACCAGCCGCAGCAGGCAGCGGGGCAAGCAAAGCAAGAGCGATACAGGCAGTTTTCAGAAAACGCTTCATGGTCCCCTCCCTCACAGTGCCGGCGGAGCATTGGGGGTGATGCAGCCCCCTCTTGCGTCACGGTATTGGCAGATCGGTTGTGCACCCAGTGTCGCATCCAGAACTTCCGAGCCCCCCTGTACTGAGGCTGTGCCCGCGCTTTCCAACGCAGCGCCCGTAACAGCGAGTGATGCGCCGCCTACCACAAGCGGCACCGCCGAGACGGTTGCACCGCTCATCGCGGCGGCGGTGACACCGTGACTGGTGGCGGCCGCACTATGCTGGACGCTAGGGGCGGCGCAGGCTGCAGCCAGCGAAAGCGTGAGGACTGTGATCGTGATCTTCGGCAGGGACATGACTCTCTCCATCATGAACATTGTTCACAATCTGGTAAGCCATGATTCCCCGCAGATCAATCAAAAAATGAACAATGTTCAACATTACAGGAGCGGCAGTGCCACCGTCGACTTGATTTCCTCCATCGACAAAAGCGCGGTCACATTGTGGACCTTCACCTCGGAACTCAGCGCCTGATAGAATGTGTCATAGGCGCGTGCATTCCTGACCCGCACCTTCAGGATATAGTCGATGTCCCCTGCCAGCCGGTGCGCCTCTTGCACTTCAGGCCGCGATTTCAACGCCTTGAGGAATTTGCGCTGCCATTCCGCATCATGCTCCGAAGTGCGGATGAGAACAAAGAAACAGGCCTCGAATCCCAACGCCTCGGCATCAAGCAGAACGGTCTGCTGGCCGATGATCCCAGCCTCGCGCATCTTGCGAATCCGGTTCCAAACAGGGGTCTTGGACGAGCCCACATTTTTGGCGATTTCGTCCAGCGACTGGGCTGCATCCGCTTGCAATGCCGCCAAAATCTTCCGGTCTGTGGCATCGATCCGCACTGACATTCTCATTTCTCCGTTCTGACAGGACACATGGCCCAAATTTGCGCAGATCCAGAACGATGTTCCTTATCAGCGCCGATGGGGCAGCCAATACCAGAACGATATTCTATATTGAAGCGAGAATTTCAGAGGTCCGTGATGAAACACTTTCCGATCTTCCTGGCCGTAGAAGGCCGCCGCATCGTCCTTTCTGGTGGTGGTGACGCCGCCATGGCGAAGCTGCGCCTGTTGATGAAGACCGAAGCCCGTCTGACGGTCATCACAGAAAATGTGGCCGAGGACATCCGCAAGTGGGAAGCGCAAGGCAAACTGCGCATCGTCAACCGTGCCATGGAGCCCGGAGACGCGATCTGCGCCGCCCTCTTCTACGCCGCCAACGAAGATGACGCCGAAGATGCCCGTGTTGCCGCCATCGCCCATGCCGAAGGTGCGCTGGTGAATATCGTCGACAATCTCGGTGACAGCCAGTTCATCACACCGGCCATCGTCGACCGTGATCCTGTGACCATCGCCATCGGCACCGAAGGCGCCGCCCCCGTGCTCGCCCGCGCAATCAAGGCCGATCTGGAAGAGCGCCTGCCCTCTTCGCTTGGCGTGCTTGCCCGTATCGGCAAGACTTTCCGCCACGCGGTCGAGGTCCTGCCTATGGGCAAGAAGCGCCGCGACTTCTGGTCTTCCTTCTATTTCGGCGCAGGCCCCAAAGCGATTGCCGAACAGGGCGAGGCCGGCGTGCTGCCGGCGCTCGAATCCCTGTTGGACAACCAAGTCATGACAGCCCGCTCGGTTGGTCATGTCGACCTTGTCGGTGCCGGACCGGGCGACCCCGAGTTGCTCACACTCAAAGCCCGCAACGCCATCGACAAGGCCGACGTTGTTATTCACGACCGTCTGGTCACGCCCGAAATCCTCGAACTCGCCCGCCGCGAAGCGATCATCATCGATGCCGGCAAAGAGGGTTTCGGCAAATCCATGGCGCAGGCCGATATCGACGCGCTGATCGTGCAGCACGCGCTGGACGGTCACCATGTGGCGCGGCTCAAGGCCGGTGATCCGACCGTCTTTGGCCGTCTGGACGAGGAAATCGAGGCGATCGAAGCCCACGACATTTCCTACAGCATCATCCCCGGCATCACTGCCTCTTCTGCCGCTGTGGCAAACATCGGCCAGAGCCTGACCAAACGCGGCCGCAACTCGGCCGTCCGCCTGATCACAGGGCACGACACCAAAGGCTATGCCGATCACGACTGGCGCGCACTTGCGCATCCGGGTGAAGTTGCCGCGATCTACATGGGTAAGAAATCCGCTCGTTTCATCCAAGGTAGACTCCTGATGCACGGGGCCGACCCGGGAACGCCCGTCACCATCATCGAAAACGTGAGCCGTGCCGACCAGCGTATCATCGCCACCACACTGGCCGAGATGGAACCCACAATGACGCAGGCCAACCTCACCGGCCCTGCCATCACTTTCTACGGCCTCGCGCCCCGCGACGCCGCCGCACAAGCCACACGATTGAAGGAATTTGCATAATGGCCCGCGCCTTCACACCCAAAGTTGTCACCGCCAACGCCCTGCTTGAGGGCGATGCCGTCTGGCTGACCGAAGACGACCGCTGGACCCGCGACATGACCGAGGCCGAGTTGCTGACCGACGAAGCCCATGCAGAGTTGCGTCTGCTGGAAGCGCAGGCACGCGCGGGCGAAATCGCAGGGGCCTATCTGGCCGATGCGAAGTCCGGCGCACGCGGGCCAGAACCCATCCATTTCCGCGAGGCATTCCGCACCCGCGGCCCATCGAACTATCACCACGGAAAGCAGGCAGAGGGGTAAGAAGCGTTTTTGAAAACGCTTCCCCAATTTCTTCGAAGAACTTGGCGCCTTGAGAGGAAGAAAAATGTATCAATACAACGACTTCGACGAAGCTTTTGTCCGCACCCGCGTGGCCCAGTTCCGCGCGCAGGTAGAACGCCGCATCGACGGCTCGCTGACCGAAGACGAATTCAAGCCGCTACGCCTGATGAACGGTCTCTACCTGCAACTGCACGCCTATATGCTGCGCGTGGCGGTGCCCTACGGCACGCTGAAACCGTCCCAGATGCGCCAGCTCGCCTATATCGCAGACCGTTGGGACAAGGGCTACGGCCATTTCACCACGCGCCAGAACATCCAGTACAACTGGCCGAAACTGCAGGACGTGCCTGATATGCTCGAGGCATTGGCCGATGTGGGCATGCATGCGATCCAGACCTCGGGCAACACGATCCGCAACGTGACCGCCGACCATTTCGCCGGTGCCGCCGCGGACGAGATCGAGGACCCCCGTCCGATTGCCGAACTGCTGCGCCAGTGGTCCACAGACCACCCCGAGTTCCAGTTCCTGCCACGCAAGTTCAAGATTGCCGTCAGCGGTGCCGAACATGACCGCGCCGTGACCAAGGCACATGACATCGGCCTGCGCATGGTCCGCAACGCTGCTGGCGAGCCCGGTTTCGAAGTCATCGTCGGTGGCGGCCTTGGCCGCACGCCCATGGTGGGCAAGGTCCTGCGTGACTTCCTGCCCAAAGCCGACCTGCTTCCCTATGTCGAGGCCATCGTCAGCGTCTACAACCTGCAGGGCCGCCGCGATAACAAATACAAGGCACGCATCAAGATCACCGTCCACGAGAACGGCCTGGAGACCATCCAGCAGCTGGTCGAGGAACGCTTTGCAGCGATCAGCGAGACTTTCTCGGGCCACGATCAGGCCTTGCTCGCCGAAATCGAAGCCGCCTTCGCGCCGCCCGCTTTTGTGACCAAATCCACCGACGGCTACGAGGCCGCGCGCCTTGCCAACCCTGCCTTCCGGTCGTGGACCGACACAAACCTCGCCGAACACAAGGCTGAAGGCTATGCGATTGTGTCGATCAGCATCAAGAAGCACGGGGCGACCCCCGGCGACGCCACCTCGGACCAGATGCGTGTGATGGCGGACCTCGCCGAACAATACGGCCACGGTGAACTCCGCATCAGCCACGAGCAGAATGTGATCCTGCCACATGTCCACAAGTCGGATCTGCCCGCCGTCTATGCCGCCTTGCGTGAGGCTGATCTCGCCACCGCCAACATCGGGCTGATCTCGGACATCATCGCCTGCCCAGGTATGGATTATTGCGCGCTGGCCACCGCACGCTCGATCCCGATCGCGCAGGAAATTGCGACCCGTTTCGACGAGTTGAAGATCGAGCACGAGATCGGTGCGCTCAAGATCAAGATTTCGGGCTGCATCAACGCCTGTGGTCACCACCACGTGGGTCACATCGGGATCCTCGGCCTCGACCGTGCAGGTGTCGAAAACTACCAGATCACACTGGGCGGTGACGGCACCGAAACGACGACCATCGGTGAACGCGCCGGCCCCGGTTTCAGCGCCGAGGAAATCGTGCCCGCCATCGAGCGTCTGGTGACAGGCTATCTTGATCTGCGCACCGACGAGACCGAGACCTTCCTGCAAACCTATCGCCGACTGGGCCTCGTCCCTTTCAAAGCGATTCTCTACCCGAGTGAGGAGAAAGCAAATGCCGCTTAAGGAACTCGCCGAACGCCGCACCCTGCTGCACCGGAAATCCGACGCACTGACCCTACTACGCCACGCTCTGGACGATCAAAGCATCG